>JAEXXR010000078.1 GCA_023405705.1 Actinomycetes bacterium | reverse complement strand
GCGCGGGACGCGGGCGGGCAGCAGGCGGTCCCGCAGCGCGCGACGGCGCCCGTGTGAGCGGTCTCACAGGCGCGCGCCGGCCCTCGTGTGCGGTGGCGCACAGCAGCCGGAGAGCGCTGCTTCTAGCGTCGAAGTGCGCGCTCACGCGCCATTCCCCCCGGACTCTGGAAGGCACCATGAAACTCCTCCTCGACACGATCGCAAGCTTCTTCGCCGCGCGGCCCGAGCCGTTCCACACCCACCTCGACGAGAGCGGCGGCACCTACGTCTGCGAGGACGCCGGCTGCCCCTCCCACGGCCGCGAGCACCTCTACCGCTGAGGCGCGCACGCCGAGGCGCGCCTGCTGAGGCGCGCCTCGGTCAGACCTCGACGACGACCGGCAGCACCATCGGGCGCCGCTTGAGCTTGTCGTAGACGAAGGCGGCGAGGTCGTCGTGGAGCTGCTGCTGGAGCAGGTCGACCTCGCGCACTCTGTCGCGCGCAGCCTGGTCGAGCGAGTCCTCGACGGCGCCGCGGATCTCCTCGACCAGCTCGTCGGCCTCGGCGAGGAACGGCACGCCGCGGAAGATCACCTCGGGCGGGGCGACCGACTGGCCGTCCTGCTCGGAGATCGTCGCGACGACGATGAAGATGCCGTCGGCAGACAGCATTCTGCGGTCGCGCAGCGCGACGTCGGCCGGGTCGCCGATGTCGACGCCGTCGACGAAGATCATCCCCGACTGGACCTTGTCGCCCCAGCGGGCGCCGCTCTCGGTGATGTCGAGCGGCAGGCCGTTCTCGCCCTGGAAGATCGCGTCGGGGTCGATCCCGACCGCCTCCGCCAACTGGGCGTGCAGGTGGATCCGCTTGAAGTCGCCGTGCATCGGCAGCACGTATCTCGGCCGCGTCAGGTTGAGCATCAGCTTCAGCTCCTCCCGATAGCCGTGGCCGGAGGCGTGGACCGGCGCGTCGGCGGTCGTGATCACGTCGCAGCCGATGTGGTAGAGCCGGTCGATCGTCTCGTTGACGGCCCGCTCGTTGCCGGGGATCGGCGTCGCGGAGAAGACGACCGAGTCGCCCTCGTGCAGTCTCACCTGGCGGTGGTCGTTGTGCGCCATCCGCCGCAGCGCCGACAGCGGCTCGCCCTGGGAGCCGGTCGAGATGATCACGATCCGGTGGTCGGGGAAGTCGTCGATCTCGCGCGGCTGGATCAGCATCCCGTCGGGGATCTCGATGTGCCCGAGCGACTTGCCGATGTTGACGTTCTTGCGCATCGACCGCCCGACCAGCGCGACCTTGCGGTCGAGCGCCGAGGCCGCGTCGACGACCTGCTGCACGCGGTGGATGTTGGAGGCGAAGCTGGTGACGACGATCCGGCCCTCGCAGCGCGAGAAGACCTCTTCGAGGTGCGG
This sequence comes from Actinomycetes bacterium, assembly GCA_023405705.1. Next base: position 1,825 of record JAEXXR010000078.1, on the reverse strand, counting down.
GCCGACGCCGGCCTCCGACGGCGAGTAGCCGTCGCGGTCGGCGTTGGTCGAGTCGCCGCACAGCAGCAGGACGCCCTCTCTGCCGAGCTCGGCGAGACGCGCCATGTCGGCCGGCCGGCCGTCGACCGGCGTCTGGTCGAACTTGTAGTCGCCCGTCAGCAGCACCGTCCCGAGGTCGGTCGTGATCGCGACCGCGTTCGAGTCCGGGATCGAGTGCGTCATGTGGATCAGCTCGATGTCGAACGGACCGGCCTCGATCGTCTCGCCGTCGTGGACGTCCTCCAGCACGACGTCTCTGATGCGGTGCTCGTCGAGCTTGGAGCGGGCCATCGCCATCGCCAGCGGGCCGCCGTAGACGGGCGGCGCGTCCTCCAGGCCCAGCTCGCGCAGCACCCACGGGAGCGCGCCGAGATGGTCCTCGTGGCCGTGCGTGATCACGATCGCCTCGATGTCGGAGACGCGGCCGCGCAGGTAAGAGAAGTCGGGCAGGACGAGGTCGATGCCCATCTGCTCTGCCGTCGGGAAGCGCAGGCCGGTGTCGACCACGACGATCCGCTCGTCGTACTCGATCACCGTCATGTTCTTGCCGATCTCGCCCAGGCCGCCGAGCGGCAGGACGCGGAGCGTTCCGTTACTCATCGGTCACCTCGGGTCGCGGGAAGGGGAGCCTCTGGCGAGCTCCCGCCCGGAAGGCAAGCTCTCAAGGCGCAGCCTTCCGCGCTCACGCGGAGGCGGTCGTCAGCAGACCGAGCCGTTCGAGGGCGGTGCGGACGACGGCGGTCTCGCGCTCGTCGGCCTCGACGAGCGGCAGGCGCAGACCGCCGACCTCGTGGCCGAGCAGGTTGAGCGCCGCCTTGACCGGGATCGGGTTGGTCGTCACGCCCATCGCCGCGTAGACCTCCTGCAGCGTCGCGTCGATCTCGCGCCGTCTCTCCGGCTCGTCGACCATCCGCCGCATCTGCTCGCCGACGACGTGGGAGGCGACGAGGATGCCGCCCGGGCCGCCGATGTCGAGCACGTCGGCGAGCATGTCGTCGTTGCCGGCGTAGATCTCGAGGCCGTCGACCGGCGCGAGGTTGTCCGGGTTGGCCTGCTTGACCGCGACGACGTTGTCGATCTGCGCCAGCTCGGCGAGCAGGTCGTTCGGCATGTCGGTGCCGGTGCGCGCCGGGATGTTGTAGAGCACGATCGGCTTGTTGGTCGCCTTCGCGCACTCCTCGAAGTGGCGGACGATCCCGCGCCGGTTCGGGCGGTTGTAATAGGGCGTCACGTGCAGGAGCGCGTCGGCGCCCAGCTCGGTCGCGCGCTCGGTCAGATGGACCGCGTGGCGCGTGTCGTTGGAGCCGACGCCCGCGATCACGGTCTCCGGTCTGCCCCTGAGCGCCTCGATGACGAGCTCGATGACGCGGAGGTGCTCATCGTCGGTGAGCGTGGTGGCCTCGCCCGTGGTCCCGCACACGACGAGACCGTCGGAACCGTGCGAGACGAGGTGCTCTGCGAGGCGGACGGTCTTCTCCTCGTCGACGCGCAGCTGCGCGTCGAACGGAGTGACCATCGCGGTGAGGATCGATCCCAGCCCTGACATTCGTCCTCCCATTATCGCAAGCGCAGCGCATCGGTGAAGCGCCGCGGCACGCGCGGGGTGCCGACGCGCCCCTCCTCCCACAGCGAGATGACCACCAGCTCGCCGCCGTCGCGGTCGCGCCGGCAGACGAACAGCAGGTCGCGGTCGACGAGGTCGCGGACGTACAGCGAGCCGCGCGCGCCGTTGGCGCCGGCCGGCGCCTGGTCGCTGACGCGGCCGGCCTCCCAAGCGCGCCGGACC
>JAEXXR010000064.1 GCA_023405705.1 Actinomycetes bacterium | reverse complement strand
GGAGCGGGTCGTGGCCACGGATGCAATGTGCCACAGACCCCATGCGACAGAACGTCCGCCGATGTGGTCGGACACGTGACGTTCCGTCCTCCTGCGCCCGTTTCCGCCAGGCGGGAAGCTGGCTCCGTTGGCACGAACGATGCGGCGCGCGGCACGGCGCGCCGTCCGAATGTTTTCAGGAGCGGAGCTATGCGGGTTGGCGTTGTCACCGAGATCAAGCCGTCGGAGCGGCGCGTCGCGCTGACGCCTGCGGGCGCGGCCGAGCTGGTCGGCGCCGGCCACGAGGTGCTGGTCCAGGCCGGCGCGGGCGTCGGGTCGGGCTTCGCCGACGACGCCTACACGTCGGCGGGCGCGAAGCTGGTCGACGGCGCCGAGGGCGTCTGGGGCGACTCGGAGCTGATCGTCAAGGTCAAGGAGCCGATCGCGGCCGAGTACCCGCTGCTGAGCGAGGACACCGCGCTCTTCACCTACCTCCACCTCGCCGCCGAGCCGTCGCTGACGGAGGCGCTCGTCTCCGCCAAGACGACCGGCATCGCCTACGAGACCGTCACCGAGACCGACGGCTCGCTGCCGCTGCTGGCGCCGATGTCCGAGGTCGCCGGCCGCCTCGCCGGCCAGGCCGGCGCCTACTTCCTGCAGCACCCGCTCGGCGGGCGTGGCGTCCTGATCGGCGGCGTCCCCGGCGTCGCGCCGGCGCGCGTCGTCGTGATCGGCGGCGGCGTCGTCGGCTTCAACGCCGCCCGCGTCGCGGCCGGCATGGGCGCCGAGGTGACGATCCTGGAGCGCAGCCCCAAGCGCCTGCGCGAGCTGGAGGACCGCTTCGACGGCCGCATCCGCGTCGTCATGAGCGACCCGCTCTCGCTCGAGGAGGAGGTCTCCAACGCCGACGTCGTGATCGGCGCCGTGCTGATCCCGGGCGCCGCCGCGCCGAAGCTGATCACGCGCGAGCTGCTCGGCAAGATGCGCGAGCGCGCCGTCATCGTCGACGTCGCGATCGACCAGGGCGGCTGCGCCGAGACGTCGAGACCGACGACGCACGCCGAGCCGACCTACCTCGTCGACGGCATCCTCCACTACTGCGTCGCGAACATGCCGGGCGCCGTCCCGTCGACCTCGACGCGCGCGCTCACCAACTCGACGATGCCGTACGTCCGCGCGCTCGCCGACCAGGGCATCGACGCGGCGCTGGAGAACGACCCGCGCCTCGCCGCCGGCCTCAACACCAAGGGCGGCGAGGTCATCATCGCCGACCTGCTCGCGCCCGCCGCGGCGTAGCGACCGGCACGCCCCACTTCGGCCCGCTGCGAGCGCGGGTCGATCGAGGCGGAGGCGCGCACCGTCAGCGCGCCTCCGCCTCAATTCATACCGAGGCAGGCCGCCCGCGCCTCAACCTCAATTCATACCGTCCGGACGTAAGTGCGCCGGGATCGTTGATTACGCGCTCACCGTTAGCGGGAATGGGCACAAATCAACAGCTATGAGCAGCTTTGCGGACGGACCCCACAGCACGCCGCGACGCAGCTGGATCGCACCGCGCGCGGCATTGGCAGGACTCGCGACGGGCCTCCTCGTCGCGGCGACGGCGCCGGCGGCGCTCGCCGGCGAGAAGCCGCCGCCAGAGCACGAGAAGACGGCGAAGGTCATCGTCGTCAAGAAGGTCGCGCCGGCCGCGACGACCGGTGAGGACGTCACCGGCGCCGTGTCGGCAGCCGGCTGGGCGTTCACGGGCACGACCACGACGCCCGGCGTCGGCGGCCTGCCGGCGACGCAGACGACCGGCGCCGACGGCGCCGCGACCTTCGAGCTGACCTTCCCGGCGGACAGCTCCACGGCCGAGCTGACCGTCGCCGAGACGCAGCAGGCCGGCTTCGAGCTGGTCACCCAGTACGGCGCCAACGCCGTCTGCACCGACCACGACAAGTACGCGGCCGTCCCGGTCGTCAACGACGACTCGGTGCCCGGCAGACCGGCGTTCCGCCTGCAGGTCGCCAAGAAGCAGAAGATCACGTGCGTCGTCTACAACCGGCCCGCGAAGGCGGAGGTCACCGTCGCGAAGGAGTGGGTGATCGACGGGCAGGCGTACGCGAACGGCACCCAGCCAGCCGGCTTCGACGCCGTCCTGACGCTGACCGGACCCGGCGCCGCCGGGCCGACGCCGCAGCCGTGGGCCGTCGCCCGCACCGGCTACCTCGAAGGGGAGACGGTCACGCTCGACGAGACGATCACGCTCGCCGACGCCTCCTGCACCGTCGAGGCGCAGCGGGTGACGTTCGCCGGCGGCGAGCCGGTCGACGCGGCGCTGCCGTTCTCGGCGGTCCTCGTCAAGGGCGCGAACACGTTCACGGTGACGAACCGGATCACCTGCCCGACGCCGCCGGTCACACCCCCGGTGACCCCGCCCGTCACCCCGCCGGCGACGCCGCCGGTGACGCCGCCGGCCGTCGCCCCGCCGCCGCAGCAGGGCGTGCTGGGTGTGCAGAGACAGGGGAGACCGCGGCTCGCGATCGAGAAGCACGCGAACCACGCGACCGTGACGGCCGGTGACACCGTCCGCTTCACGATCGTCGTGCGCAACACGGGCAACGCCGCCGCGCTGCGGTTCCGGATCTGCGACCGGCTCCCGCGCGACGTCACGATCGTCGACCGCGACGGCGGGACGCTCGTCGCCGGCGGGCGCGTCTGCTGGCGCGTCAGACGGCTCGCGGCCGGTGCGTCGACCCGTCGCGTGCTCGTCGTGCGCGTCGACAGCGACGCCCGGCCCGGGACGCTCGTCAACAGAGCGAACGTCGGCAGAAGAAGAGCGGTGGCCAGAGTCAGAGTCCGCCAGCCCGGCCGGCCGCCGAGCGTCGGCGGCGAGCAAGGGACGGGATGAGCCGCGCGCAGCACGCGCGCGGCCCCGGCCGCGCGCTGCTGCTGGCGACGGCAGCGCTGGCGGCGCCCATGGG
>JAEXXR010000544.1 GCA_023405705.1 Actinomycetes bacterium | reverse complement strand
CCGTCGCGGAGCGCAGCACGCCGTGCCCGGTCGCCGGCGCCATCACCAGCGTGCCGGCCGGCCAGACGGCCGCCAGCCCGCGGGCGTCGGCCGGCGGCGTGCGCAGGTCCCAGGCGCCCTGGAGAATCACGCCCGGCACGTCCGGGATCGCGCCGCCCTTGATCGCGTCGGGGCGGCCCGACGGGCCGAACTGGACGCAGCTCCAGATCCCGCCCACCGCCACCTTGCTGAGGTCGAACGGTCTGAGCGCGGCGGTCGGAAGCTGCTGCATCAGCGCTCTCGCCGCCGGCTCGCGCTCGCCGGCCGGCGCCTCGAATCTCCACGGCACGCGCGCGTCGAGGCAGCGCGTGATGCGGTTGATGTCCGAATTGACCGGCGTGGAGCTCGCTCTGGGACCGGGCCCGAACGGCTTGCGGACGAGCGGGCGGTAGTCGCCGCGGGCGGCGGCGGCGAGCGCCATCGGCAGGAACGCGTAGTCGGCGGTGCCCTCGTCGGCCGGGATGAACTGCGAGAAGACGTTGTCCGGGACGAGGCCGACCTCGGATCTCTCCACTCTGAGCTTGCCTCTGACCGTCCAGGCGTAGAGGCTCGGCGCGTAGATGCCTCTCTTGCCGGCTCGGTCAACAGCGCGCACGAGCTTGCCGAGGTTTCCGGCGACGTCCTTCGTCCCGGCCGGGCAGGTCGACTGCCTGCAGAGGTCGCGCAGCACCGGCACCAGCGCTGCGACGTAGCGCTCGCCGAACAGGTCGGGGCCGTTCGCGCTGACCGGCGAGTCGAGCACGATCCGGTCGGTCTGCGCCGGGAAGGTGCGCGCGTACTCGGCCGCGTACAACGTGCTGTACGAGGTGCCCATGACCGCGAGCTTCTCGATCCCGAGCCCGGTGCGCAGCAGCTCGAGGTCCTTGACCGTGTCGGCGGTCGAGTAGAAGCGCGAGGTGCCGAGCGCGATCGCCTGCGGCTGGCTGGCGCCGGTCGCGCGCGTGTCGAGCAGGATCAGGTCGTAGCCGTTTCTCGCGGCCGGGCCGGCGAGCAGGCGTCTGGTCTGCGCCGAGCGGGCGGTCGTCGAGCCGCCGGGGCCGCCCTCGATGTTGACGATCGCCTTCGCGCGCGGCGGGCCGTCGTGGGCGAGCCGCTGGACGCGCAGCTCGACCTGGCCCGGCGTCGCCCCCGTGTGGTCGAGCGGGGCGACCATCGTCGCGCACTCCCAGCCGGCCTGCTCCTTCTCCGCGCACGGCGCGAACGCCAGCGGCGCCGCCGTCGCACCCGCGGGCGCCGCCACGGCACCGAGCAGCGCCAGGCCGGCGCCCGCGGCGAGCGCCGTGAGCCGCCGGCCGATCGTCGTCTGTGTCCCCTGCACCGTCATCTCCTCACCGTGGTCGCTCTCGACCACTCGCTTCGCGATCCGTAGTCGTCGCTGAGGCCGCCGTAGGCGGCGCAGGCGACCTTTCCGCCGCGCGCGGAGACCGGCACCTTCCAGGCGCCCGTCGTCCGCTCGTAGCGCACGCGTCCTCTGCGCGGCGTGATCTGCCAGCTCGTCGCCGTCACCTTCGGCCGCGGCGCGAAGGAGGCGCTGCAGCGCAGCCGCGCGCCGACGCGGGCTCTGCCGCTCAGCTTCGCTCTGCTCTTCGGCATCGGCAGCTCGACGCCCGTCTCCGGCGCTGTGACGAAGCCGTACGCCGCCGGCACGGAGGCGAAGCCGGACATCGCGAGCGCCGCCATGCCGCGCGTCCCCACCGAGTTGACGCCGAGCAGCTCCGGACCGCCGGCGCCCTGACGGACGAGGCCGCCGCCGGAGTCGCCGTTGGAGAGGACGCCGCCGCCGGGTCCGTCGACGCGCCTGGCGCAGAGCGCCGTCTCCACGTAGCCGAAGTCGGACTCGGCGCACTGCGCCGCCGTGTAGAGCAGCATCCGGCCGCGCCGCAGCAGCGACGGCGTGTCGTCGCCGTTGCGCTCGCCGTTGGTGAAGCCGAAACCGTACGCCGCCACCGGCTCGTCGGGCGCGAGCGCCGTGCCGGCGGGCGTCAGCGGCAGCGCCGGCGCCTTCAGGTCGCCGACCGTCTCGACGACCGCGAGGTCGCGGTCGTTGAGCGCCGCGGTCGGATCCTCGAAGTCGAAGACGTATGGCGCCCAGACGCGTGCCACGCGCGTCTGCGCGCCGCCCGCTCTCTCCGGCGCGTCGGTGCCCGTCACGACGAGCCGCTGCCACATGTCGTCATGCTCGACGCAGTGGCGAGCCGTCAGCACCCGCCGCGGCGCGATCACCGTCGCCGTGCAGTGGTGGGACCGTCCGCCTCTCTGCGGGATCATCAGCGACGCGACCCACGGCGCATCCGCGCTCGTCGCCGGCTCGCCGTCGATCACGGCGAAGGCCGGCGTCGGCGCGAAGCTCGCGGCCGCCAGCAGCGCGCCGAGCAGCAGCGCGCCGATCGTATATCTCCTGTTTTCTGTCACACCTCTCTGTGTCGGCCGGGACCTCGCTGTTACGTCCGGCGTTGAGGGGTGTCCCTCGACAGGTCGCCGCGGGGCGCCGCATTGACAAGCGGACGGCGAGCGGCGAGGGTGCTCGCCGTCCCCGCCCCGACGCGCGCAGCAGTCGGTCCGCGCGTCAGCTCACCCCGAAGGAACATCCGCGACGATGGAACTCCCCGCCGAGATCACGCTCGCCGACGCGGCGCTGCGCGTGACGCTCACGCCCGCCACCGGCTTCTCGCTCAGCTCGCTCGTCGACCTCGCCAGCGGCGCCGACGCGTTGTGGAGGCGCCCCGGGTTCCTCCCGGCGCCGGGGTCGCGGATGCTCGGGCTGAGCGGCGAACCATCCGGCGAGACCTTCCTCGACCTGTTCGCCGGCGGCTGGTTCGAGATGTTCCCGGAGGTCGGTTACACGGCCGAGGGCGACGTCGCCTCGTTCGTCCACGGCGAGGCGATGCGGCTGCCGTGGGAGCTGGTCGACCACGGCGGCGCGCACGCGGAGGCGCGCGTCACGTGCGTCCGACGCCCGCTGACGCTGACGCGGCGGGTCGCGATCGAGGACGGCCGCCTGCAGGTGCGCGAGCGGATCGCGAACGCCGGCGCCGGACCGGTCCCGTACACGTGGGGCCACCACCCGTGCTTCGCGCGCGGGACCTTCGCCGGCGGCCGGCTGGAGATCGCCGTCGCCTGTGCCGAGATCCCCGACCCGTGGTTCGACGAGGAGAACGCGACGCTCGCGCACGGGCCGTTCGAATGGCCGCACGCGCCGGCGCGCGAGGTGGGCGCGGCGGGCGCGGCGGGCGGCGGCGCGGGCGCGGC
>JAEXXR010000694.1 GCA_023405705.1 Actinomycetes bacterium | reverse complement strand
GTCCCGCCGTCGGTCGTGCCGCCGCCGGCGCCGCCCGTGGTGCCGCCGTCGGTCCCGTCGGTGGTGCCGCCGTCGCTGCTGCTGACGGCGCCGTCGCCGGAGGGCTCGGGCGCGGTGTAGAGCTCGGGCTCCTCGGTCGTCGAGGTCAGCTCGTCGACCTCGTCGGAGTCGCCCTTCAGCGCGGCCGCCTCGGCCTTGCGCTGCTCGAGGATCGCCTCGGCGGAGACGATGAAGTTGTGCCAGATCTGCGTCGGGTAGGTGCCGCCCGCGACCGGCTCGCCGGCGTACTGGGTCAGCATCGGCTCGAGTCTGTCCGGGTAGCCGACCCAGACGGCGACGGTGAAGTGCTCGTTCCAGCCGACGAACCAGGCGTCGCCGTAGTTCTCGGTCGTGCCGGTCTTGCCGGCGGCGAAGCCGTCTATCTGCGCCTTCGTGCCGGTGCCGTAGGAGACGACCGTCTGCAGGATCTCGGAGGAGGTCTGCGCGGCCTCCGGCGAGATGACCTGCTTGGCCTTCAGCGATCTGCGGTTGTCTCTTATGACCTTGCCGTCGGCGTCTCTGACCATGTGGATGCCGATCGGCCCCCGGTCAGGAGCGCCGAGCTCGTCGTTCCAGATCCGCTTCCCGCCGGTCGCGAACGTCTGGTACGCGTGGGCCATGTCGAGCGGCGTGACGCCCTCTCTGAGACCGCCGAGCGTCATCGCGAGGTTGGTCGAGATCGGCGTGCGGATCCCCATCTTGCGCGCGACGCGCGCGATCTTTCTCGTCCCGACCTGGACGCCGACCTCGGCGTAGACGGCGTTGTCGGAGTTCGTCGTCGCGCTGCGCAGCGACGCCGAGCCGGAGTACGCGTCGCCGTAGTTTCTGACGACGAACGCCTCCTTGCCGTTGGTCCCGGGGACCGGGAACTCCTTCGGCGTGGAGGAGTAGACGTTGTCGGGCGAGATCCCGCTCTCCAGCGCCGCCACCAGCGTGAACGGCTTGAAGGTCGAGCCGGGCTGGCGCTGGCCCTGCGTCGCGAGGTTGAACGGGCGCGTCGTGTAGTCGTCTCCGCCGACCATCGCGCGGACCTCGCCGGTCTTGTTGTCGATCGCGACGAGCGACGCCGACGGCATCCCCGACCCCGGCGGCAGCATCTGCTGGATGGTGTCCTCGGCCGCTCTCTGCAGGTCGAGGTCGAGTGTCGTGGTGATCTGGAGGCCGCCGCTGAAGGCTCTGAACGGCTTGAAGTGGTCGACGACCTGCTGACGCACCCAGCTGGTGAAGTACGGCGCCGCGGTCTGCTCCTGCGGCGGCGTCAGGTCCTCCTGCACAGGCAGCGGGTCGTGGCGGTCGCGCTCGTACTCCGACGGCGTGATGTAGCCCTGGTCGCGCATGTAGCGCAGCACGAGGTCGCGGCGACCCTTGGCGTTGTCGGGGTTGTTGACCGGGTCGTACATGCTCGGCGAGGCGACGACGGCGGCGATCATCGCGGCCTCGGGCGGCGTCAGCTCGGAGGCGCACATGTTCGCTCTCGTGGAGCCGCAGCCGCCGGCCTCGCCGTAGCCGTGGCGCTTGCCGAAGTAGACGCGCGCGGCGGCCTCGATCCCGTGGGCGCCGTTGCCGAAGTAGATCTGGTTCAGATACTCGGTGAGGATCTTCTCCTTGCTCCACTTGCGCGTGAGGTGGTAGGCAAGAGCCGCCTCGCGCAGCTTCTGGAACAGCGTTCGTCTGTTCTGCGCCTCGAGCGCGTTCTTGACGAACTGCTGGGTGATCGTCGAGGCGCCCTGGACCGCTCCGCCTCTGCTCACGTCGGCCCAGACGGCGCGCGCGATGCCCTTCAGGTCGAAGCCGTTGTTCTGGTAGAAGCGCTTGTCCTCGATCGCGATGATCGCGTGCTTCATCGCCGCGGAGATCTGGTTGTCGCTGACGAGGACGACGTTCTGGTTGTTCTGCATGATCCCGAGCTTGCGGCCGCGGTAGTCGAGCAGAACCGAGTTGTTCTTGTTGCTCGCCTTGTACTGCTGCTCGTTCTCGAGGTCGGGCAGGTCGGAGGCGACCGCCATCATCATCCCGAAGACGGTCGAGACCATCGCGAGCAGCGAGAGGCCGGCGAGGATCGAGAACAGCCGCAGCTTCTTGATCTTCGGCTTGGCGGGCCGCTCGCGCTTGCGACGGCGGGGGAGCGCCAGCTTGAAGCGGCGACGGCCCGGCTCGGGTGTGTTCCCTTCGAAGCTCATACCTTCGTCCGGCGATCGGAGGCTCCGTGTCCGCTGGAGCCGTCTCACCGGTTGGGCGGGCCATGCGACGAGGCCTCGCCGGGGCGTGCAGTCTAGCATTGGGGTGCGATGGCTCCCGAAACCTCCAGCCCCGCCGCGGCCGCCAGATGGCTCGCGCGCAACGCGGTCGACTCGCTGCCGGCAGGCGGCCTGCAGCGCAAGCTGGAGGAGGCCGCGCGCGAGAGACGGCCGCTCCGCGTCAAGCTCGGCATCGACCCGACCGCGCCGGACATCCACCTCGGCTTCACCGTCGTGCTGGGGAAGCTGCGCGAGTTCCAGGACCTCGGCCACACGGTCGTCCTGATCATCGGCGACTACACCGCGCGCGTGGGGGACCCGAGCGGCCGCTCCTCGACGCGGCCGATCCTCTCGGGTGAGCAGATCGACGAGAACGCGCGGACCTTCCAGGAGCAGGCGATGAAGGTCCTCGACCCCGATCGGCTCGAGGTCCGCCGCAACGGCGAGTGGCTGGACATGCGGACCGACGACCTCTTCCGCCTCGTGCGCACGACGACCGTCGCGCGCATCATGGAGCGCGACGACTTCGTCAAGCGCACCGCGGCGAGAGCGCCGATCTCCCTGCTGGAGCTGCTCTATCCGCTGCTGCAGGGCTACGACTCGGTCGCGATCGACGCCGACGTCGAGCTGGGGGGGACCGACCAGAAGTTCAACCTGCTGCTCGGGCGCGACGTCCAGACCGCCTATGGCAAGCCGGAGCAGGTGATCCTCACGATGCCGATCCTGCCCGGGATCGACGGCGAGCGGAAGATGTCGAAGTCGTTCGGCAACTACATCGGCGTGACCGAGCCGCCCGAGGAGATCTACGGCAAGACGCTGCGGCTGCCCGACGAGGCGATGAGCACCTGGTACGAGCTGCTGCTCGGCGAGCCGCTGCCACGGGACGCCAACCCGCGCGACGCCAAGCGGGCGCTCGCCCGCAGGTTGGTCGCGCGCTTCCACGACGAGCGGGCTGCCGAGGCGGCCGAACAGGGCTTCGACCGCGTCCACCGCGAGCACAAGCCGCCGGAGGAGATGCCGGACGTCGCTCTGGAGACCAACGGCGACGGAGCGGTCCACCTGCCGGCCCTGCTCGCGAGTGCCTTCGGCGTCACGAGCTCCGAGGCACGGCGGCAGTTGAAACAGGGCGGGGTGAAGCTCGACGGCGCCCCGTTGACGGCGGAGCCGCTCGACCGGCCCGCCGGCGAGCTGGACGGAAGAGTCCTCCAGCTCGGCAAGCGCCGCTTCGCCCGGCTGCGGAGCAGCTGAACGAGCGATGACGGTCTCCGCAGGCAGCATGCGAGTGGAGACCGCCGCCGGCGACGGCCAGACCGCCGCCTCGATCGCCCCAGCTCGCCGCAGCCTGCTGCGCAGCACCGCGGCGCCCGCCGCGATCAGCCGCGCGCGCGAAGCTCGAGTCCCCGGCCGGAGCCTGCGGAACGACGCCGCGGCTATCCCGTAGAAACTTCATCGGCGGATTGTCCCGCCATGACTGGATTCGCCGGATTTCCGCACCGGCGAGGAAGAGCGCCTACGCGCCAAAGCGCGTGCGAAACAGGCCCGAAACGCGTGTCAGAGCACCGGGGGAGGAACCCAAAAGCCCGTCAGAACGGGAACTTTTGACGATTTCTTCACCCCAAGACGCATCTCGAAATCGACTCTGTATAGTTCTCGACGCGGCGCAGGACGGGCCGCCCGGAAGGACCATGCGAAAGGTCGCACCGGGGAGTGGAACTGCAGCATTCTTCCACTCCGCGCCCGAGTGCGCTATACTTTCGCGCCCCGCTTCGAGAGCAGACAGCTTTCGGCGCGTGTCAGACGGAGGAGTCCCCTCCAGAGAGGCACGGCGGTCTTTGAAAACTCAACAGCATGTGCATCTGATCGGCTGGGCTTCGGCCCGGACGGATCGGATGCGTCCAGGTTTCGAATGTGACCGCTCATCTGCGTCAGCGTGGTGAGCATCTACGGTCACGTCATTGAGTCATTTAGTAGTACCCCGTCCGATGCTCCGGGTCTCCCGCTTGTGTACATGGGAACCCCTAGTGCGAGCATCGTGACGCTCTTCGAGAAGTATGTCGTTCTTCACGGAGAGTTTGATCCTGGCTCAGGACGAACGCTGGCGGCGTGCCTAATACATGCAAGTGGAGCGACGAACCAGGGCTTGCCCTGGGGCAAAGCCGCGAACGGGTGAG
>JAEXXR010000681.1 GCA_023405705.1 Actinomycetes bacterium | reverse complement strand
GAGCGGTCCGCGGCGCGGACCGTCGCGCCGCCCGGCGGCCGACGGCGGGCGCGGCGGAGCCGTCCCCTCGCAGCAGCATCCCGCGGACACCGCGCGGAACTGCGCTGTCGCGCTCGCCGACGACGCTGCTGCGGCGAGGGGAGGGCGAGCAGCGCCCGCCCCGCGAACCTGCGAATCCCGCGCTCCCGCGTCCCGCGAACCGGCGAAACTCGCGCCCGGCGACCGGCCGCCCGGCGCCTCGCGAGCCTAGTTCGCCGCGGCCTCGCCGATGCGGCGGCCGAGGTCGAGCTCGCGGCCGAAGTCGGCGGCGTCTGCGTGGCGATAGGTGATGTCGCTGCCGGCGAGCAGCTCCGAGAGGATCTCGACGTATCTGCCCTCGAGCTGGGTGCCGCTGACCCGTCGCAGCTCGGTCAGCGCCTCGAACGAGCTGACCGGCGTGCGGTAGGTGTCGTGGGCGGTGAGGGTGTCGTAGACCTCGGCGACCGCGATGATCTTGGCGGCCTCCGGGATCTCGTCGGCCTTCAGCCCGAAGGGGTAGCCGCGGCCGTCGATCCGCTCGTGGTGGGCGCGCACGATCTCGGCGACCGGGCCGTAGAGGCCGAGGTCGCGCAGCATGTCGGCGCCCAGCTCGGGGTGGCGACGGATCGCGGTCCAGTCCTCGTCGTTGAGCACGCGGCCGCGCTCGGCGACGCGGTCCGACAGCGCGAAGTGGCCGATGTCGTGCAGCAGCCCGGCGGTGTGGACGAGCTCGCACTCCTCGCCCTTCATCCCGGCCGCTCTCGCGATGTCGCGCGAGAAGGCGGCGACGGCGGCGGCGTGGCGCGCCGCGCGCGGGTCGCGCACGTCGAGCGTGCGCAGCAGGCCGGAGAGGACGCCCCACGACAGCGAGGCGTACTGGCGGCTGCGGTGGCGGGCGGTCGCGACGAGGTTCGCCATGTAGCCGAAGGCGATCAGCGAGAAGGCGGCGAAGGCGGTGCCGCCGATCCCCAGCTCGAGGCAGAGCCCGGTGGCGGCGAGCGCCAGCGGCACGTTGATCGCCAGTGACAGCAGCAGCATCTTCGACGCGCCCTGGACCGTCTTCAGGAAGGGGTCGCCGTCGAGCAGCGTCGCGAGGCGGCCGACGATCAGCAGGTTCAGCACCAGCATCAGCACGGCGGCGAGCGCGAGCGCGAGCCAGAAGCCGGCCGATCCCTCGCCTGCGGGCTTGATCGCCTCGAAGACGGTGCCGGCGACGAGCATCGGCGCGCCGCCGCCGACGAGGTTGATCAACGCGCGTTCGAGCGGGTAGCGCTCGACGAGCCAGCCGACCAGCTCCGAGATGGCGACGAGCACGAAGGCCCAGGCAGGGCCGAAGATCGCGATCACGGGGACGGCGGCGAGCGCCAGTCCCGAGATGGTGACGCGTTGCGCGTCGGTGCGGGCGTCGAACAGGTTCGCCCCGACCGCACCGAGCGCAAGCACTCCGAAGAGCCAGTCAAGCCTCTGCACGTCGGCGACCGCGATCGTCCACAGCACGCATGCGAGCGTGCCGGCGATGGCGATCCCCTTTACGAGACTGGCCCGATCCGGCCGTGCGCGTGTGACACGCATGTCCGGAAGGTAACGGTCTCTGCGGACCATTACGAGCGGCTGAAGTCAAGAACTACTTGGTGCGCCAGATCATCGCGACCCTCCTTCACGTTGGCGCTTCTTCGAGGGCCCCGCACGCCCCCGAGGTGGCGCCGGCCCGCTGCGTTGCACTCAGGAAGATAGCCGAGCGATGGAGCTTTTGCAGCATTTGAGCGCCAAAACTTGTGCAATGTTGCGCGGAGCGCGCGTGGAAGGTCAGCCCACACCCGACCTTTGTTGGTAATGCGCTACCTGAAGACGAGTGAGGCGGCGGCGTTGCTCAACGTCAGCCCCAACACCCTGCGCGCCTGGGAACGCCGCTTCGGCTTCCCGCGGCCGCAGCGCTCGCCAGGGCGCCATCGCCTCTACACGCACGGGGAGATCGCGGCGCTGCGCGACGCGCTCCTCGACGGCCTCTCGATCTCATCGGCCGTCTCCCGTGCGCGTGAGGGCCTCGGGGCCGACACCAACGCGCTGGTCGGCGCCCTCAACGCCTTCGACGCCGCGCGCGCCGACGCTGCCCTGGAGGGCGCGCTCGCGCTGCGCTCGCTCGACCGCGCCGTGCAGGAGGTGCTGCTGACCGCGCTCGACGAGGTCGCGCGCCGCCACGGCACCGACTCCGTCCAGTGGGCCTTCGCCGCCCGCTGGGGCAACAGCTGGCTGCGCCGCGCGCAGCGGCTGGTCGCGCCGTCGGTGCGCTCGATCTCCGTCGTCCTCGGCGACGCCTCGCGCGACGACCTCGACGTCGACGCCGCCTACATCCGCGCGCTGGAGCTGCTGCTCGCGCGCTCCGGCGCCGCCGTCCTCGGCCTCTCGGTCCGCGGCGTCTCGAACATGTCCGAGGCGCTCGCCGCCCACCGGCCCGACGTGGTCGTGATCGCCGGCGGCGCGCTCGCCGACGACGCGGTCGCGCGCTGGGCCTACGC
>JAEXXR010000598.1 GCA_023405705.1 Actinomycetes bacterium | reverse complement strand
GCCTGCGGGCGCGGCCGCCGCAGGAGCGGCCGCCGCAGCAGCGCCCGCGCCGGCCTTGGAGCGGTCGCGCTCCAGCACGAACCAGACGACCGCGGCGCCGAACAGCACGAGCACGACCGGCCAGCCGCCGAAGAGGAAGCCTGCATCGGCCCAGATGCCGAGCAGGACGGCCGCGGCGACGGCGATCCCGACGATCAGCACGACCTGCATCGACTGTCTCTGCTCGGCGCCGCCGAGCAGCGGTCGGTCGGAGCCCTCCTCGGGCACGAGCAGCCAGGCGGCGCCGTAGGCGACGGCGCCGAAGCCGCCGAAGACGACGGTCGCCAGCAGCACGATTCGCACCAGCACCGGGTCGACGCCGAGGTGGCGCGCGATCCCGCTGCAGACGCCGGCGATCACGCGCTCGTCGCGGGCGCGTTCCAGGCGCCGGCGCGGCGGCGGCTCGGGCGTCCTCTGCTGTTGGTCGGTCGTCTCGGCGGTCACGGTCGATTGCACCCCTTCGGCGTCAGGTCTGGTGGGACGCTCTCGATCGTGCCGTCCGCACCGCGCCGCGCCTATCGGGAATGCTCCCTAGGGGGTTGCCCCGAGCGGCTCCGGGGCGACCCTATGAGGCGCCGCCGGAGCCGATCAGCGGCAGCAGCACCGCGACGAGGAAGATCAGCCCGATCCCCGTCAGGATCAGGGCGTTCGACTTGATCAGATGGCCGAAGGCGCCGACGCCGAAGCCGAGCAGGATGCCGATCAGGTAGGGCGTGAACTCGGGGTCCATTCGCCCGGGATCATCACATGCCCGCGGCGCGGCGGTCGCGTCCGACCTATCATTCGCCGTCGCATGACGATCGAGCCCACATCCGTCGAGCAGGTCTCTGAGGGGCTTCGCTCGGTCGGCTATCTCCCCGCGGAGGCGACCGCGCTCGTCTCCTACCTCGCGACCAAGCTCGGCAAGCCCGTGCTCGTCGAGGGGCCCGCCGGCGTCGGCAAGACCGAGCTGGCGAAGGCGCTGTCGAAGTTCCTCGACCGCGAGCTGATCCGCCTCCAGTGCTACGAGGGCCTCGACGAGGCGAAGGCGCTGTACGAGTGGAACTACCGCAAGCAGCTGCTGCGGATCCAGGCCGAGGCCTCCGGGACCGGCTGGGACGCCGTCCAGGAGGACATCTTCGGCGAGGAGTTCCTGCTGCGCCGACCGCTGCTGAGCGCGATCGCCTCCGAGCAGCCGGTCGTCCTGCTGATCGACGAGATCGACAAGACCGACCAGGAGTTCGAGGCGATGCTGCTCGAGCTGCTGTCCGACTTCCAGATCTCGATCCCCGAGCTGGGCCGCTTCGACGCCGTCACGCAGCCGGTCGTGCTGCTGACCTCGAACAACTCGCGCGAGCTGACGGAGGCGCTGAAGCGCCGCTGCCTCTACCTGTGGGTCGACTACCCGGATGCCGGCCACGAGCTTGAGATCGTCCGCCTGCACACGCCGGAGCTGAGCGAGACCGTCGCGCAGAAGCTGGTCGAGGTCGTCCACGAGGTGCGCGAGCTCGATCTGAAGAAGCCGCCGTCGATCGCGGAGTCGATCGACTGGGCGCGCGCGCTGCTGCTGCTCGGCGCCGACGACCTCGACGGCGAGACCTTCCGCCAGACGATGAGCGTGATCGTCAAGCACCGCACCGATCTCGAGCTGGTCGCCGCGCGCGTCGGCGTCAGACTCGGCGGAGCCGCGCCCGATGGCGCCCCCGGGAAGATCCCGACCCGCTGAGCGGGGCCCTGGCGGCCTCGACGCGGAGCTGATCGGCTTCGCGGAGCAGCTGCGCGCGGAGGAGGTGTCGGTCGGCACCTCCGAGCTGCTCGACGCCTTCTCGGCGCTGGGCGAGGTCACCTGGACCGACCGCGCCGACTTCCGCGAGGCGCTCGCGACGACGCTGGCGAAGTCGCCCGAGGACCGGCGGATCTTCGACCTCGTCTTCGACCGCTTCTTCTTCCGCGCCGCCGAGGAGCAGGCGGCCAAGCGCGAGGTGATCGAGGGCGCCGGCTTCGAGGGCTCGGACCAGATCGACCTCGAGCAGCTGCGCCAGCAGATCGCGCAGGCGCTGCAGGAGGGCGGCGAGGGCGGCATGCAGGACCTCGCGCGGCTGGCGATCGCCGCCTTCGGCGACCGCGGCGACGGCTCCGGCGTGATCGGCGTCGACGTGCAGCGGATCCGCCGCCAGCTCGGCCTGAGAGCAGAGCCGCAGCCGGAGCTGCCGGAGGGCGACCCGCGCCGCGACGGCATCCCGCGCGACCAGCTGCGCCGCTTCGAGCAGCAGCTGCGCAAGGAGCTGGAGCGGGCGCTGGTCGAGCGCACGAAGAGACTGCCGCCGGCGCGGCCGCTGAGCGACCTCGACCGCAACCTGCCCGGCGGGCCGATCCAGGACCTCGCGGCCGTCCACAAGGTCGTCGTGCAGCTGAAGCGGCGGCTGGCCACCCAGGGCCACGAGAGAAAGGGCCGCAACCGCCACGCGCACGTCGACGTGCGGCGGACGATGCGCGCCTCGCTGGAGACCGGCGGCGTCCCGGTCGTGCTCAAGTACCGCCCGAAGCGGCCGCGGCGACCGGAGATCTTCGTCCTCTGCGACGTCTCCACCAGCGTCGCCTCGGCCTCCGTCTTCTTCCTCTCGGTGCTGCACGCGCTGCACGACTCCTTCCGCAAGCTGCGCTCGTTCGTCTTCATCGAGCGGATCTCCGAGGTGACCGACGTCTTCGAGCGCGAGCGCGACTTCCGCGCCGCCTCGGAGGCGATAGCGCGCGACGCCGGCGTCGCCGACGTCTCCGGCTACACCGACTACGGCCGCGTCTGGAGCGAGTTCCTCGCCGAGGTCGAGGACCAGCTGCACCCGCGCGCGACCGTTATCGTGCTCGGCGACGCCCGCACCAACGGCCGCCCGCCGCGCGACGACCTGTTCGCCGCGATCGCCGCGAAGGCCGGCCGCACCTTCTGGCTCAACCCCGAGCCGAAGCTGTACTGGAACTACGGCGACTCGGTGATCGCCACCTACGAGCAGCACTGCACCGCCTTCGAATGCTGGACGACGGCCCAGCTGGAGGAGTTCGTCAAGGCCCTCACCGGGTCGGTCGTCGACGTCGCGCGCTAAGCTGCGGCGCAGTGCACATACAGGGGGGCTGGCGGTCAAGCCGGCTGAGATAGCGCCTTTCGAAGCAGAGCCGGCGCTGACCCTTCGAACCTGTGGGGTAATGCCCGCGGAGGGAGCAATGCCAGAAGTCACCGAGGCTCCCGTGGAGGAGCCTCGACCCGTTTCAGCGCACGTCGGCGTGCGCGTGGAGAAGGTCAGCCGCTCGTTCGGCGGTCGTCGCGGCGCCGTGCAGGCGCTCGACAGGATGAGCCTGCGGGCGAAGCCGGGCGAGGTCGTCGCGGTCGTCGGCGCCAGCGGCTGCGGCAAGTCGACGCTGCTGGAGCTGGTCTGCGGCCTGCAGCAGCCCGACAGCGGCGTCGTCGAGGCCGACCCGGCCGTGCTGATGCCGCAGCGCGACTCGCTGCTGCCG
>JAEXXR010000591.1 GCA_023405705.1 Actinomycetes bacterium | reverse complement strand
GGTCGGCGGCGAGCCGCGTCGCGGCCCGCGCTTCCGCAGCGATGCTCAGGCCGTCGCCAGCTCCGGCCGGCGGTCGGCCCACGGGCGCGTCTGCTCCAGCTGCGCGGCGAGCGCCAGCAGCGGGCCCTCCTGCGCCGGGCGGCCGATCAGGTGGATGCCGACCGGCAGCCCGTCCTCGCCGTGGAACAGCGGCACCGAGATCGCCGGCTGGCCGGTCACGTTCGCGATC
This sequence comes from Actinomycetes bacterium, assembly GCA_023405705.1. Next base: position 2,453 of record JAEXXR010000591.1, on the reverse strand, counting down.
GCCGTGAAGGGCGTGAACTCGCCGGAGCGGCGGAAGGTGCCGGCCGGGTCGTCGGTGACGCCGTTGCACTCGCCGAGCGGCAGCGGCCGCAGCGCCAGCGACGGCGTCAGCACGGCGTCGTAGGCGGCGGTCGCGGTCACGAGCGTGCGCGCGAGCCCCTGCAGCTGGGCGATCGCGGCGAGGTAGCGGGCGGCGCCCAGCTCGCCCGATCTCTCCCACAGCATCCAGGAGAGCGGCTCCATGTCCTCCGGCGTCGGCTCGCGCCCGGCGATCGTCGCCGCGAACACCATCGCCGAGCCGACGGCGGGGCCGAAGGCGGCGGCGAACAGGTCGAGCAGGCCCGGGATCGCCCACGGCGGGTCGATCTCCTCGACCTCGTGGCCGAGCTCCTGCAGCAGCGCGACGGCGTCGTGGACGCCCCGCGCGGCGAGCGGGTCGATCGGCGTCTCGGTCAGCGGCGGCTTCATGCAGAAGCCGATCCGCAGCGGGCCGGGCGTGCGCGCCGCGGTCTGCGCGAACGGCTCCGACGGCGGCGGCGCCCACGAGGCGTCGCCCGGCTCGGGGCCGGCGAGCAGGTCGAGCAGCGCGGCGCTCTCCGCGACCGTCCGCGTCAGCACGCCGTCGCAGACGAGGAACGACTCGCCCTCGGCCGGCGCGACCGAGACGCGGCCGCGCGCCGGCTTCAGCCCGACGAGGCCGCAGCAGGCGGCCGGGATGCGGATCGAGCCGCCGCCGTCGTTGCCGTGCGCGATCGGGACCATCCCGGCCGCGACGGCCGCGCCGGCGCCGCCGGAGGAGCCGCCGGGCGTGCGCTCGAGGTTCCACGGGTTGCGCGTCGGGCCGTTGAGGCGCGACTCCGTCGTCGGCAGGATCCCGTACTCCGGCAGCGCGGTCTTGCCGACGATCACGAAGCCGGCCTCGCGCAGGCGGCGCACGAAGGCGGCGTCGAAGGGCGGCGTCAGGCTGCCGAACAGCGGCGCGCCGAAGGTGATCGGCATCCCCGCGACGGGCCGGTTGTCCTTGATCGCGATCGGCACGCCGGCGAACGGCCGCGGGTCGTCGGCGCCGATCGCGGCGGCGGTCGCGAGCGCGCCCTCGGCGTCGACGTGGGTGAAGGCGTTGATGCGCCCGTCGAGCGCGTCGATCCGCTCCAGCGAGGCGCCGACCAGCTCCCTGGCGCTGATCTCGCCGGACCGCACGAGCGCGGCCAGCTCGGTCACGGGACGGAACAGCAGGTCGTGCACGGGACGGCTCCTGACGATCGGCGGGGGTTGGCGGGCTGCCGTCTAGCCTATGTGCCGCGGCGCCGATCCGTGCCGCCCCGTCAGGCCCCGCCGTCCCCCGACCGCGACAGGAGAGCAGATGAGCGCCACCGACACCGACGTCAAGTCCGGCCTGGAGGGAGTGGTCGCCTTCGCGACCGAGATCGCCGAGCCGGACAAGGAGGGCGGGGCGCTCCGCTACCGCGGCGTCGACATCGAGGAGCTGGTCGGCGCGGTGCCGTTCGAGCAGGTGTGGGGCCTGCTGGTCGACGGCAGGTTCAAGCCGGGCCTGCCGCCGGCCGAGCCGCACGCGCTGACGGTCCGCTCCGGCGACCCGCGCGTCGACGTGCAGTCGGCGCTGGCGATGCTCGCGCCCGAGTGGGGCTTCCTGCCGCTGATCGACGAGACGGACGAGAGAGCCCGCGACCAGCTCGCGCGCGCCTCGGTGATGGCGTTGTCATTCGTCGCCCAGTCGGCGCGCGGGATCGGCCGCCCGCCGGTCTCCCAGCGCGACATCGACGAGGGCTCCTCGATCCCCGAGCGGTTCCTGATCCGCTGGCGCGGCGAGGCCGACCCGAACCATGCGAAGGCGATCGACGCCTACTGGATCTCGGCCGCCGAGCACGGCGTCAACGCCTCGACCTTCACGGCGCGCGTGATCACCTCGACCGGCGCCGACGCCGCAGCCGCGCTGTCCGGCGCCGTCGGCGCGCTGTCGGGTCCGCTGCACGGCGGCGCCCCCTCGCGCGTGCTGCAGATGCTCGACGAGGTCGAGCAGCTCGGCGACGCGGAGAAGTGGGTCAAGGCGGCGCTCGACCGCGGCGAGCGGCTGATGGGCTTCGGCCACCGCGTCTACCGCGCCGAGGACCCGCGCGCCCGCGTCCTGCGCCGCACCGCGATGGAGCTGGGCTCGCGCCGCGCCGAGGTCGCCGAGGAGCTGGAGAAGGCCGCCCTCGCCGAGCTGCAGGCGCGCAAGCCCGACCGCGTCCTGGCGACCAACGTCGAGTTCTGGTCGGCGGTCGTGCTCGACTACGCCGAGGTCCCGCCGGAGCTGTTCACGCCGCTGTTCGTCTGCGCCCGCACCGCCGGCTGGTCGGCGCACGTCCTCGAGCAGAAGCGCGAGGGCCGGCTGATCCGGCCCTCCGCGAAGTACGTCGGGCCGGCGCCGCGGCCGCGCACCGCGGTGTAGGC
>JAEXXR010000587.1 GCA_023405705.1 Actinomycetes bacterium | reverse complement strand
CGCCCACACGCCGCCGCGCCATCGCGCCGTCCGCGCACCCCAATACGGTGCGCCGCATGCGTCCCCTCCGCGCCGCCGTCGCCGCGGCCCTCGCACTGATCGTCGCGGCCGTCATCGTGACCGCCTGCGGCACCGCCGCCGACGACGCGCGCGACCGCGCCTCCGCTGCCGGCAGCTGGGACCCGAAGTCGGGGCTGAGATTCGCCGAGCCGCTCCAGCTCCATGCGAGAGGCGGCCGCCTCAGCGTCGAGCTGACGGCGGAGCGCGGGATGGTCGACGTCTCCGGCTCGAAGGTCGTCGCGCAGCCCTTCAACGGCCGCCTGATCGGGCCGACGCTGCACGTCAGACCGGGCGACACGATCGACGCGACGATCCGCAACGCCACCGACGAGGACACGAACATCCACTGGCACGGCCTGCACGTCAGACCGACCGGGATCTCCGACAACGTCTTCCGCACGTTCAGACCCGGCCAGACGGTCAAGTCGGTCGTGAAGCTGCCGCGCGACCACGCGCCGGGCACCTACTGGTACCACGTCCACCTCCACGGCCTGACGGAGGGCCAGGTGATGGGCGGCCTCTCCGGCCTGCTCGTCGTCGAGGGCCTGAAGGAGCTGCTGCCGAGACCGCTCAGAGGGATCACGGAGCGCCAGCTCGCGATCCGCAACCTGCAGACCGACGGCGACGCGGTCGTCACCGACGGCGAGCAGATCGACACGACGAGAGCGACGACGCAGCTCGTCAACGGCCTGCTGCTGCCGAGAATGGCGCTCAGATCGGGCGAGACGCAGCTGTGGCGGATCGCCAACATCGGCTCAGACCTCTTCTACGACGTCTCGCTGGAGGGCCACACGCTGTCGGTGATCGCCGAGGACGGCTCACCGGTCTGGCGGGTGCGCAAGGCGAACCACCTCGTGCTGCCGCCCGGCAAGCGCTACGACGTGCTCGTCACCGGCGGCAGACCGGGCAGATACGCCTTCCAGACGCTCAGATACGACGAGGGCTTCCAGTACCTGCCGAGAACCGACCTCGCGCAGGTGACGGTGGGCGGCCCGGCGTCGAGCAGACGGCCGCGGCTGCCGCAGGCGCTCGTCGGCCGCTCCGGCGAGCTCGGCAGACGCAAGATCGCACGCAAGCGCCAGTTCGTCTTCTCCTTCGGCACCGGCAGAGACTTCACCGCGCTGATCAACGGCGAGCAGTTCACGCCGGGCGTCAACAACGTCGTGCCGATCCTCGGGACCGTCGAGCAGTGGACGCTGATCAACAAGTCGACCGAGGACCATCCGTTCCACATCCACGTCAACGACTTCCAGGTGATGAGCGTCAACGGGAAGCGGTACGAGGCGACCGGCCTGCAGGACGTCGTCGTGATCCCGAAGAACGGCGGCCGCGTCGTGATCCGCAACCCGTTCGACGACTTCGACGGCCACTTCGTCTTCCACTGCCACATCCTCGGCCACGAGGACGCGGGAATGATGCAGACGGTCGACGTGGTCAGAAGGGGCGCCAGACCGACCCCGCCGCCCGCCGGCCACGGCGCGCACACGGGGCACGCCGAGCACGGGGGCGGCTGAGCGAGGGCGTCAGGCCGGCGGCGCCTCCGTGCGACGGGCCTCCGGGAAGCGGGCGTCGAGCCACGCCTCCCACGCCGGCTCGGCGGCGGCGCGGACCGCCTCGCCGCCGTCGCCGTAGAGGTAGCCGCGCACGAACAGGTGGGTGCGGCCGCCCCACTGGTGGACGCCGAGGTCGACGACGCCGGGCCCCGGCGCGTCGGTGCGGATCATCGCCTTCAGCGGCTCGACCTCCTCGACGATCCCGGACAGCGGCGGAGCGTCGCCGCCCACCGCGCGCCGCTGCCCGACCGCGAGGTCGTCGAGCGCCAGCGCCGCGATCAGCTCGCGCCACAGCTCGTCGGCGGGCGCGTCGCTCTCGCGGTGCAGCAGCAGCGCCGTCGTCGGCTGACCGGCGAAGTGGGTCAGGTAGATGCGCAGGTGCTGCATGCCGTCGCGCCAGCCCTCGTCGGTCCCGACCAGCTCGTCCTCCCAGCCCTCGCCGCCGGCCTGGAAGCCGGAGGCGAGCCGCACGACGCAGGTGCCGCCGGCGCGCGCCTCGACGAGGATCTCCGTCGCCCACGGCGGCGCGTCCGCTCTGTCGGACCAGTCGCGCTCCTCGTAGGCGAAGCGATGCGGCGGCTCCCACCTCGTGACGACGCCACGCGAGGCGCCGAACGGCCCGTGATGGGTGACGATCTCGCCGCCCTCGCGCTCCTCGACCTCGGCCGGGACGAACCAGGCCGCGATCCCCGGACCGGTCGCGATCGCCTCCCACACCTGCTCCGGCGTCGCCGGCACCTCGACCTCGACGCGGACCATGCGGCTGTCGGGCGGATCGGGCGTCGTCGTCATCGCTGCTCCTCGGGATCGGGTTCGGGTTCTGCCGGCGGCGCCGGGTGCGAGGCGACGAGCAGGCGGTAGGCGCGGCCGTCCGGTGCGGCGCCGTCGTGGTACCTGGATGCGAGCGCGGCGACCGCCGCGGTCAGCTCGTCGCCGAAGGCGGCGCGCTCGGCGGCGCTGCGGAAGCGGATCTCGGTGTCGAGCGCGAGCGTCACCAGCCGGCGGTCGGCGCGGCCGGCGCGGCGGACGAG
>JAEXXR010000578.1 GCA_023405705.1 Actinomycetes bacterium | reverse complement strand
ATCGTCCGCCGGGGGCAGAATCGCGACGCGGACGTCGGCTCCCGCCCCCGGCGGACGAGGGGATCAGCGCTGCGCGGCGCGGCGGCGGCGCAGTGCGACGATCGCGACGCCGAGAGCCGCGAGCAGCAGGCCGCCGCCGAGGATCATCAGCGTGCGAGCGCCGTCGCCACCCGTGATCGGCAGCGAGAGCTGCGGCTTCTGCGGGTCGGCGACGGTGACCGTCACGGGCGTCGCGACTGCGCCGTTCGCTGTCAGGGTCGCGGCGATCTCGCCGGTGTACACGTCGTATCCCGCCGGGGCCGTGACCTCGCGCAGGTAGTACGTCTTCGTGGCGTCCGCCGTGTTGGAGACCCACAGGCCGGGGATCGTCACCGATCCGTCGGCACCCGTCGGGAACTGCGTCTGGCCGCCGACGGAGATCGCGCCCGTGCCGGCCGCCGCGTCCGCTGCCGTCTCGTGCACCGTGAACACCGCACCCTGGAGGGTCTTCGCGGCGTCGCCCTCAGCGTGCTTGTCGATCTTGATCTGGCCCCAGTACGACGCCGTCTGGTTCGAGCCGATGCCGGTGCCGTTGATGACCGCCGTCGCCTGGTTGTCGATCTCGCCCGCGGTGATGACGGTGGTGCGGAAGGTGACCGACAGCGTCTTGCCCTGGTTGGCCGCGAGGACGCTCAGGTCGGTCGGCGAGACTGCGACGTTCTGACCAGAGGTGGAATCGGTGAGGGCGACGGTGGTGGAATCGATCTTCGCGGTCGCGGAGCCCGCGACGTAGGTGAGCTTGGCATCCAGCGTGTCGGTCACGGCGAAGCCGGTGAACGACTGGCCGGCCGTGAGGTAGGGGATCTTGACGTCGATCGTCCACGTGAGTGTCGAGCCGAGACCACTGCCCGACGGGGCGGCGACCGACTTGGTCACGGAGGACAGCGAGTTCTTCGGGTACACGTGCACGTTCGAGTTCCACGCGCCGGCGGTGGTGGGGACAGGCACGGTGACGACGAACGGCGCCGCCGTCATCGTGATGTTCGCCGGAGTCGTGCTGCCCGAGATGGTCGCACTCGGGCTCGCGATCTCGGTCACGAGGTACGCGCCGATCGGCAGCGTGCGCGCGATCGATCCGTCGCTGCCGGTCGTGACGGTCGTCGCGCTGCCGAGCGAGGAGGTCGGGATCGCGGCTGCCGCACGGTCCTTCGCGAGATCCCAGCCCGCATTGGTGGTCAGGTCGACGTCCGTGATCCGCTGGATCGTGAAGTTCACGCCCGTCAGCGCGACCCACGCACCGGGTACGGTGATCGCGGTGCCGCTGTTGTTGGCGCTGCCGGCAGGGCTCGGCTGCTCGTACTTGTGGATCGTGAGAGTGCCGTCGCCGTTGGGCATGTTGCCGGGTGCGGCCGAAGCGGGCACGGCGGCCGCGAGCACGCCGGCGGCGGCGAGCGCTGCGACGCCGAGGGCGGCGGTGAGGCGACGGGCGAAACCGCGCCGAGGGGTGGTCTTCATGGGTTTCCTGTCTCTTTCGGGGTTGTCTCTGGTGGATCGGTGAGGGGGATGCAGGTGGTCAGGTGTGCCGGCGGCGACGCGACGCCCAGACGGCCATGGCCGCTGCGAGGAGCAGGCCGACCGCGCCGGCGATGAGGAAGGCGTCGGTGCTGGCCCCGCCGGTGAGAGGCAGCACGATGGGAGCAGGACGATCGTTGACGAAGCGGTAGACGGCCGACTGTCCCGCGGCGGGCGCCGTGATCTGCCCGGAGGCGACGTCGACCCACGTCTGCGTCGCGGCGTTCCAGCGCTGAAGGGCGATCTGTCGGTAGGCGATCGTCGACGCAGGATCGGTGAGCGCCTCGGTCAGCGTGTAGGCGGCGGCGGGACGCACTTCGAAGGTGTTCGCGGCGACGGCGGTCTCGGCGCCCACGGCGTTCAGGGTCGACAGGCCGGCACCGCTGGCCGGGGTCGCCCTGATCGTCCAGTCCGCGGGGCGAAGTTCCGCGTTCGCGACGTGCTTGAGGAGCGTGAGCGCCGCGGTCGCGAACGAGATCGTGCAGGTGGCGCGCGTCCCGCGCGTCAGCGTCACCGCGCCCGCCGTGACGACGACGGGTGCGTTGTTCTGGTCGACGCACGACCAGGCGGTGCCGACGTAGGTGATCGGGCCGCCGACGGCCGCCAGCTGATAGGCCGTGGCGGGAGTGACGGGGGTCGCAGTGACCGCCGGCGTGCCGGTCTGGCCGGAGGGTCCGCTCAGCGCACCCACGGTGCCCGTGCCGCTAAGCGCCCAACTGGTCGCCGGCGCGCTGCCGAAGGTGACGGCGCCGACGAGGGTGAGCGTCGTCGCCGGGCGCGCCGTGTTCGTATAGGTGCAGGTGAGATTGTTGCCTTTGACGACGGCGAGCGAGCCGGAGGCGATCGTCCCCTGTGCGCTGCCTGCGGTGGTCTGCAGCGACCACCCGCTCGTCGCGCCGGATGCAGAGACGCAAGCGAGTCCGGTCCAGTCATAGCCGTGCACCCACGGGTTCGCCGGGCCCTGCTCGGAGAGGGCATACGTCCCGACGGCGACCGCTGTCCGCTTGCCGGTGCCGCTGCCTGATGCGCGCGACGACGTGCCGACGCCGGTGAGCGTCCAGTCTGCGGCGCTGTTGGTCGCTCCTGTGGTGCCGTTGACCACGTTCTTGACGAGCGTCACATACGGGGGCGTATAGGTCACGGTGCAGTGCAGGAACTGCGCCGCGTCGACCTTTGCGAACTGGTCGGGGGTCGGCGGAACCGGGCTGGTGCCCGTCGTCGGCCACACGGTCGGCGCGCTGCTGTTGGGATTCGTCTTCGTGCACTGCCACGATGCCGTATACGAGGACGCGAGGGTGCCGGACGCGGTCGTGGAGAACGTGATCGGCGTGCCGCCCGCGGCGACGAGCACGGAGAGTCCGCCGTTCGTGGCCTCGGTGGCGGTGGTGCCGGTCTGGGCCGACGCCGTCCCACCGGTGCCGGAGGCGACCGTCATGCCCACACCGAAGTCGGCGGTGTCCAGGCTGGCCCCGTCGGCGGCGACGATGCGATCGGCGACCTTGACGGTCGCCTGCGCGCGCGCGACGATGATGCCGAAGGCGACGCCTTCCAGCCCGCTGCCCACCATGTCCGACGAGACCGAGAAGGTGCTCGTCGTGTTCGTCGGCGACACCATGAGCATGGGCGTGCCGGTCTTGTTCGAACTCGTGTTGGAGACACACGAGGCCGTCGCGCCGCTCTGCCCGAGTGCGGGCGCGTAGCTCTGCGGGCAGGCATTGCCCATCGTGCCGTTCTGCGTCGTCGAGCCGGGCGTGTTGGGCAGCCAGGTGAAGCCGGTGCCGCCGACGTGCGTCCACCTGATGGATTCGCCGCTGTCGGTCGTCTCGGCGTCGGCGACGACCATCGAGAAGCCGGCGGTGCGGGTGCCGCCGCTGAGGAGCTGGATGTCCGACAGCGTCACGCTGGTGCGGCCGCCCGAGACAGCCTGATAGAGCGACGGATATCCGCCCACGCCCGAGTAGAAGCCGTTGTTGCCGAGGAATGCGCCGCTCCAGGTCGGGAAGGTGCGTGCGGACACGACCCGGCCATTCGCATTGCCGGAGGTGCCGGAGATCGCGAGCTTGGCGCTGAGGACGTACCCACCCGGCAGGGTGACGCTGATCGGGTAGTTCGTCACGCTGCCGTAATAGACGCCGCCTGAGTTCGTCAGCGTGCTCAGGTCGATCGCGCCCGGAGCCGGCGAGGCCGACAACGAGCAGCTGCCCCACGCGCCGGTGACCTGACCGTACGCGGCGCCGAGGACGCTCCGATAGACGGTCCGCGTCTGCGTACCCGAGAAGAGGATGGCGAAGGTGCAGGCCTGGGACTCCGTCGCGCTGGCGTACGCCGTGGTAATCGCGGCACCATTGGCGGAGAAGTCGAGCCAGCAGAGCGTGTCGGCGTAGACGCCCGTGCCGGTCGCCGCGTAGTTGCATCCCGTGGCGGCCGCTGCAGCCAGCGGGGTGACGGCATCCGCCGCCTTGACGACGTCGACGGCGGTGTCGGTGAGCGCCGACGCGGGAGCCGAGGGCGCGAACGAGAGCGACGCTGCGACGATACCCGCGATCAGCGTCATCGCTAGCACGAGGACGCGCGAGCGCGAGCGCGCGAAAACATGACGCATGATGTCTCCCCCAAGGAGCCACCGTCCGGGGGACCTGTGGCGTGACCGTCCAACCGGGCGCTCGAGACGCACCCAGCAGATGAGAACATTCTCACGCACGCGATGTGGCGGAAAAGCCCACTTCAGCGAATCTTATGGCGACGTTGAGTCACCCGTGCTCTGGCGCCCAGCCAGGCGCTTCAGGGTGCCGCCGTGTGGCTCAGACAGGCGCCCGCGCGACGCAAGAACGCCCCCGGAGCCGAAGCTCCGGGGGCGTTCTGGGTGAAGTGAGATTACTTCAGGATCTTGGTGACGGTACCGGCACCGACGGTGCGGCCACCCTCACGGATCGCGAAGCCGAGGCCCTCTTCCATGGCGATCGGCTGGATGAGCTCGACCGACATCTCCGTGGTGTCGCCGGGCATGACCATCTCGGTGCCCTCAGGCAGCGTGATGACGCCGGTGACGTCGGTGGTGCGGAAGTAGAACTGCGGACGGTAGTTCGTGAAGAACGGGTTGTGACGGCCGCCCTCCTCCTTGGACAGGATGTACGCCGTGCCCTCGAAGTTGGTGTGCGGGGTGACCGAACCGGGCTTGACGACGACCTGGCCGCGCTCGACGTCGTCACGCTTGGTGCCGCGCAGGAGCAGACCACAGTTCTCGCCGGCCCAGGCCTCGTCGAGCTGCTTGTGGAACATCTCGATACCCGTGACGATCGTCTTCTGCGTCGGGCGGATGCCGACGATCTCGACCTCGGAGTTGATGGCCAGCGTGCCACGCTCGGCGCGGCCCGTGACGACCGTGCCACGGCCGGTGATGGTGAAGACGTCCTCGATCGGCATGAGGAACGGCTTGTCCTTGTCGCGCACCGGGTCCGGGATGGACTCGTCGACAGCGTTCATCAGCTCGACGATCGACTCGACCCACTTCTCGTCGCCCTCGAGCGCCTTCAGGCCCGAGACGCGGACGACCGGCGCGTTGTCGCCGTCGAAGTCCTGCGAGCTGAGCAGCTCACGGACCTCGAGCTCGACGAGCTCCAGGATCTCCTCGTCGTCGACCATGTCGCTCTTGTTCAGCGCGACCAGCAGGTACGGCACGCCGACCTGCTTGGCGAGCAGGACGTGCTCACGGGTCTGAGCCATCGGGCCGTCGGTGGCGGCGACCACGAGGATCGCGCCGTCCATCTGAGCGGCACCGGTGATCATGTTCTTGATGTAGTCGGCGTGACCGGGCGCGTCGACGTGCGCGTAGTGGCGCTTCGGGGTCTCGTACTCGACGTGCGAGATGTTGATCGTGATACCACGCTGACGCTCTTCGGGAGCCGAGTCGATCGACGCGAAGTCACGCTGCACGTTGGTCGCCGACGGGTACTTGTCGGCGAGCACCT
>JAEXXR010000490.1 GCA_023405705.1 Actinomycetes bacterium | reverse complement strand
GACGGCGCCGGTCGCGCGGGGACGCGGAGGTCAAGCTGCGGTGAGGAGGTTGCTGCCGCCGACGACGGCGTCGAAGGCGGCGCCGTCGAGCTGGCCGGGGTCGCCGACGAGCCCGACGACGGTCGCGCCGGTCGCCAGCTCGGTGGCGGTCAGCAGCGTCGCGAGCCGCTCGCGCCTGGCGACGGCGGCGCGCGTCTCGCTCCAGCTCCAGGGCGGGTCGTCGGCTCCGATCAGCACCGTCACGCGGTGCGGGTGGTGCGCAGCGGCGGAGGCGACGAGCTCTGCGTCACGTCCCTCGGGCCCTGCGATGAGGAGGATCTCGGTCATCATGGCCGCCAGTCTTCTCGGCGGCAGTTAAGCCGCCGTAACGGTTTCGGAACGGCTTCCTCAAGCGCCGTTGATGTCTGTCTCAACAACGGGCGAGGGCGCGAGTTGCGTCACTCGGAACCATTTTTCTGACCGGATTCAGACCGACCCGGACGGGCGGCGCCGCGGGGTGTCCCGCGCGGCGCCGGGCGCGGCGTCAGCCGACGACGACCGACTCGGTCATCGCGACCGGGTGCAGCGCGCAGAAGATGCGGTAGGTCCCCTTCTTCGTGAAGCGCTGCGAGAAGGTCCCTCTGTCGAGGTTGTCGGAGCCGAAGCCGATCGGCCCCGAGGCGAGCGTGACGTTGTGGATCGCGCCTCGGTCGCGGAACCGCCACGTCAGTCTCGCGCCCTTGCGCAGTCTGATGTTCGGCTTGGAGAAGGCGAAGCCGCGGACGTCGACGGTCCCGCCGTTGCGCAGGTCGACGCGTCTGCCGGGCGGCGCCTTGATCGTCACCGCTCTGCCGGTTCTCGGGTCGATCCCGGTCAGCGGGACGGTGAAGCGCGGCGGCGTGCTGCGACCGGCGGGCCGCTGCGAGTAGGCGGCGTCCTGCGGGAGCGCCCCACAGGGGTCGGTGACCGTCTCGTCGGGCGCGAGGTAGAGGACGGAGATCCCCATCACGCGCGTGTGCGGCAGCGCGCCGTCGTAGGTCGAGGTGAGCGCCAGTCTGGAGCCGGCCGTGACCGGGATGCCGGTCGGCGACTGCATCGTCGTCACGTCGATCGGGCCGGGCTCGTGGAGGATCGGCTTGACGTTGTAGAAGGGGTGGCTGCGGGAGCCCCAGGTCGGCAGGAAGCGGGCGACCTCGCGGTTCTCGCAGGTCGGCTGCGTGACCGACAGGCTCTGGCCGCCGCCGTGGACGTGGCCGCTGCCGGCGACGATCCGGCCCGACTCCTGCATCGCGAACTCGCTGGTGCGTCTGTGCAGCGAGCCGGCGCGGCCGTCGCCGGGGACGTTGTAGATCGGGTCGACCGAGCAGTTGGCGACGTCGAGCCAGTACGGGACGACCGGCTTCACCGGCTCGGTCTCGACCGTCATCGTGTACTTGACGTACGCCTCGTCGGGCACCTGCCGGTGGTTCATCAGCATCCACACCATGAACCAGGTGTCTCTCGCGTTGACTCTGTAGCCGTAGCCGGGCGGCAGGTGCATCTCGGCCCGCTCCTCGCCGGCGGCGTAGAAGCGCTCGGCCAGCGCCGGCAGCGTGTCGCGCGAGTTCCACAGCGTGAACTGGCCGCAGGTGCGGTCGCGGCGCATGTCGCCCGGCGCCCCCATGTTCAGGAAGACGACGTGGTGGAGCATCACCCGCGAGATCGGCAGCACCTTGCCGTTGCGGTCGACGACGTCGACCTCCATGTCGGTGATGTAGCCGTCGACGCCGGCGTTCGGGACGCCCATCGTCGTGTCCTGCCGGACCTCGTAGCCGCCGATTCTGATCGGCCCGAAGGTTCTGGTGACCGTCTGCGTCGCCGCGGAGGCGGTCGCGGCCGCCAGCAGCGTCAGCGCGAGCGCCAGCGCGAAGGTCACGAACAGTCGTCTGCGTGCCACAGCTCCACCTCTCCGGGGGACCGTCTCTCCTCGGTCGAGGATACGGGCGTGCGGAGCGCCGTTGCAAACGGGTCCGTCTCCCGCGCCGGCCGGCCGCGCCTGCGGGCGGGCGCGACCATCTACCCTGAGCGGGCATGCCCGAGCTGCCCGAGGTCGAGATCACCGCGCGCCTGCTGGGCGAGGCCGTCGCCGGCGCGCGCGTCGAGTCGACGCTCGCGCCGGGGATCAACGCGCTGAAGACCTTCGACCCGCCGCTGCACGCGCTCGACGGGACGACGTTGACCGGCCTGTCGCGCCGCGGGAAGCAGCTGGTGGTCGAGAGCGACGGCGGCCTCGTGCTGCTGATCCATCTGATGTCGGCCGGCCGGCTCCAGCTCTACGACAGAAGAGCCGGCCTGCGCGACAGAACCTCGCGCGTGCTGATCCGGCTCGACGACGGCCGCGAGCTGCGGCTGCGCGAGTTCGGCACCAAGCAGCGGGCGTGGGCGAAGCTGCTGCGCGCGGAGGAGCTGGACGCAGAGGAGTCGGTCGCCTCGCTCGGTCCGGAGGCGTGGCCCGACCCGCCGCCGTTCCAGCCGCTGCTGGCGCAGCCGCGGCCGCTGCACACGCTGCTGCGCGACCAGCGCACGATCGCCGGGATCGGCCGCTCGTGGGTCGACGAGATCCTGTGGGAGGCGAGACTGTCGCCGTTCAAGCGCGGAAGAGATCTGAGCGAGGAGGAGGCGGCGCGGCTGCGCGACGCGACCGTCCAGATCCTCGGCGGCGCGATCGACTTCTACGCCGAGAGACTGTCGCTGCCGCTGAGAGACAGACTGCCGCTGCCGCTGAGGGTCCACCGCCACGAGGGCGAGCCCTGTCCGCGCTGCGGCGCCACGCTGAAGGCCGTCCACTACGAGGACTACGTGATCGCCTACTGCCCGAGAGAGCAGACGGGCGGCAGAGCCTTGAAGGACCGCCGCATGTCGCGGCTGTTGAAGTAGTCGCGGTCGGCGTGCCCCGGGCGCCCGGCGCGGCCGCCCGTCTCCTCGGCCGGTCGGGCCGGCGCGTTCGCGACGGGCGCGGGGCGGTCTCGTATCCTCCGCCCCGACGTTCCCGCGAGAACCGAAAGGCACCCATGATCGAGATCGGCGAGAAGGCACCGCAGTTCACGCTGCCCGACCAGGACGGCAACGACGTCAGCCTGTCCGACTACGCGGGCAAGACGGTCGTCCTCTACTTCTACCCGCGCGCCGACACCCCCGGCTGCACCGTCCAGGCCTGCGGCGTCCGCGACCACCTGCCCAACTACGCCGAGGCCGGCGCGGTCGTGATCGGCGTCTCACCGGACCCCTACGCCGACGTGAAGAAGTTCGTCGACAAGTTCGGCCTCGACTTCACCCTCCTCGGCGACGAGGACCACGCCGTCTGCGAGGCCTACGGCGTCTGGGCCGAGAAGAGCATGTACGGCAAGAGATTCTGGGGCGCCCAGCGCGCGACCTTCGTGATCGACGGCGACGGCACCGTCGCCCACGTGATCCCGAGAGTCAGCCCGAGAACCCACGACGACGAGGTCCTCAAGGCGCTGGAGCAGCTCAGCGCGGCGGCGTAGCTCAGGCCGGGCCGGCACCGAGGGCGGGCTCGGGCCCGCGCTCGGTGACGGCGGCGACGAAGGCCGAGGGGAGCGTGCTGCTGTGGGTGCGCGCGGTGACCATCGCGCGGCGGGCGGGCGGGGCGTCGCGCAGGGGAACGTAGGCGATGCCCGGCCAGCGGTAGCGGTGGGCGACGAACTGGGGTGCGGTGTCGATGCCCTGGCCGCTGGCGATCAGGTAGAGCCACTCGTCGCGGTCGGCGGCGACGCGCGGGCAGAGGCGGGGACGGCCGCCGAGCTGGTCGGCCAGCAGCCAGAAGTCGCTCCACACCTCTGAGACGCCGGCGCGCGTGACGAACAGCTCGCCGGCGAGGTCGGCGGGGCGCAGCTCCTCGCGCGCCGCCAGCGGATGCGACTCGGCCAGCGCGACGATGCGGGGCTCGTCGGCGAGCCTGGCGACGGCGAGGCCGTCGAGCTCGTCGTCGGCATAGGGGAGGTAGGCGAACGCGACGTCGATGCGGCCGTTGCGCAGGCTCGGCAGCAGCTCGGCGAAGTCGAACGCCTGCACGTCGATCGCGACCTCCGGCCGTTGCGCGGCGAAGTCGGCGATCGCGGGCGCCAGCAGCTCCGCCGACGCCGGTCCGAGGCAGCCGACGATCAGCCTCCGCTGCTCGCTGCGCGCCAGCAGTCGCGCGTGGCCCAGCGCGGCGTCGGCGTCCGCGAGCAGCCGGCGCGCGTCGACCGCGAGCGCCTCGCCGACCGTCGTCAGCGCGACCCTCCGCGACGTGCGCGTGAACAGCTGCGCGCCGACCTCCTGCTCCAGCGCGCGGATCTGCGCGCTCAGCGCCGACTGCGCGAGGTGCAGGCGTGACGCCGCGCGCGTGAAGTGGAGCTCCTCCGCCACGGTGACGAAGTAGCGCAGCTGGCGCAGGTCCATCCTGCGTCGCAATCTACTCGCGCTGCAGGTTCCGCGCGAGATCCTCGCCCCGTCTCGCATCGATCGGATTCGACGCACGATCGCATCGCATCTTCGAATTGCTCCGCCGAGAAATGTCTACAGAATGCATTTCTGGAGAGAGGGCTCCGGCCCGGAGAGCCACAGGAGGGTGTGTGAGATGAACGTGCGAGGGATGCGCCGCCTCGGCGCGGCGACGCTCGCTGCCGCGGCAGCTGCGGTCGGCGCGGGCTGCGGCGGCGCCGCGTCCGACGACGACGGCGACACGCTGAAGATCGGCGTCAGCGTCGAGAAGACCGGCCCGGTGCCGGCGCTCGGCAACGCGCTCAGAGGGATCGAGGCGGCGGCCAGATCGATCAACGACGCCGGCGGCGTCGACGGGCGCCAGATCGAGCTGATCGTGCGCGACAACGCCGGCGACGCGAGCAAGGCGATCGCCAACGTCGAGGAGTTCCACGACCGCGGCGCCGAGCTCGTCGTCGGGCCGGTCTTCGGCTCCAACTGCGAGGCGATCGCGCCCGTCGTCGCCAAGAACGACATGGTCGACGTCTGCCTCAGCACGCAGGACCTCGACGACGAGGTCGACGAGCGGCAGTTCGCGCTCGGCGTCGGCTACACCGAGACGGTCGGCCACGACGTCGCGTTCCTGGCCACGCGCGGCGATGGGATCGGCGTGCTCGCCGAGAAGGGCCCGTCCGGCGACCAGACCGAGGCGATCGCGCAGGAGGCGGCGAAGAGAGCCGGCGCGACCGTCCACGTCGAGAAGATCGAGACGACCGACACGACGGCGAAGGCCCAGATCCAGAAGCTGCTCGCGAAGGACGTCGAGTCGATCTACGTCGTCTCGTGCGGCCCGGTCGGCATCGCCGCAGCGCGCGAGGCGATCGACCTCGGCTTCGACGGCACCGTGCTGGAGCCCAACTGCTTCGCCTCGGCCGCCGGCGCGCAGGCGATGAAGAGCTTCGCCAACGGGAGAGTGCTGATCAGCGCCCCCGAGTTCCTGCTCGGGCCGGCGCCTGAGGGCAGCAGCCGCAGAGCGGCGATCGCGCGCTATCAGGAGGAGCTCGACGCGCCGGACACGGTCGTCGCCGCCGGCTGGGACGCGCTCTTCTTCCTCGGGCAGGCGATCGAGCAGGCCGGATCGGCCGAGCCCGAGAAGATCGCGGCCACGCTGGAGGACGACTTCCGCTTCGACGGCGTCTGGCATGCCGGCACGACGACCGCCGAGGACCATCGCGGCGCCGTCCCCGAAGGCGCGCTCGTCGCCTCCGTGGTGACGCCCGAGGGCACCTTCGAGGCGCTCGGGGAGACGCGCTGATGGCGCTGGCGCTCGCATCGGGGAGGGCGGCGCCGCGCGGCTCCCACCTCCCCGGCACGGGGCGGCAGATCGCGGCGGCGCTGCGCGTCGCCGCGGTCGCCCTGTTCGTGCTCGTCGGCTGGTACCAGTCGGCGAACTTCGTCGACCTGCTGATGCTCGCCGCGATCTGGTCGATCGCGGCCGTGGGCCTCGGCCTGCTGCTGGGGATGGCCGGCCAGGTGTCGCTCTGCCAGGCGTCGTTCATGCTCGTCGGGGCCTACGCGTACGGCGTGCTGGCCGGCGAGCACGGCGTCCCGACGCTGCTGGCGCTGGTCGCGGCCGGCGTCGCGGGCGCGCTGCTGGCGGCGCTGCTGTCGCCGATCCTGCGGATCCGCGGCTACATGCTGGCGCTGGCGACGATGGCGCTCAGCCTGCTGATCACCCGCGCCTTCGGCACCGGCAGCTGGCTGCCGGGCGGCAACGCCGGGCTGGGCGGCATCCCGCCGCTCTCGCTCGGCCCGCTGACCGTCGAGAGCGAGACCGGCTCGCTGCTGCTGTGCGTCGTCGTGCTGGCGGTCGCCGTCGTCGCGCTGCGGCGCGCCTTCGGCGCCGGCCCGACGCGCCGGGCGATCCAGCTGATCCACCACGACGAGCCGCTGCTCGGCGCCTTCGGGCGCGACGCCTTCGCGCTCAAGCGCTCGATCTTCTGGGTCGCGGCGGCGCTCGCCGGCGTCGCCGGCGCGATCTACGCGGGCGCGGTCTCGTTCGTCGCGCCGAGCGACTTCGGCCTCGCCGACTCGTTCGCGCTCGCGCTCGCCGTCGTGATCGGCGGCGCGACGCGGATCAGCGGCGCGATCGTCGGGGCGCTCGTCTACGAGCTGAGCTTCACCGTGCTCGGGCCCGACCTGGCCGACTACCGCTTCGTGCTGCTCGGCGTGCTCGTGATCGTCGTCGTGCACTTCTTCCCCGAGGGCGTCCTGCCGAGCCGCGCCGACCTCGGCGCGCTGCTGCCGCGGCGCCTGGCCGTCGCGCGCCCGCCGGTCCTCCAGCGGCTGAGACGGCGCGCGCCCCAGCCGCTCCCGCCGGAGC
>JAEXXR010000443.1 GCA_023405705.1 Actinomycetes bacterium | reverse complement strand
CGTCCGGGGCGCGCCCGCGCGCGACCGGCCGCAGCGCGCCGGTGTCGCGCGTCAGGCGCTGCGCGAGCGCGACGGGGATCAGCGTCAGCGCGATCACGAACAGCACGACGACGTTGACGAGCGGCAGCTCCTGGCCGAGCCGGATGTTGCCGAAGATCCACAGCGGCAGCGTGTTCTGCGCGCCGGCGGTGAACGTCGTCACGATCACCTCGTCGAAGGAGAGCGCGAAGGCGAGCAGGCCGCCCGCGACGAGCGCGGTCGCGATCATCGGCAGCGTCACGTGGCGGAAGGTCTGCCAGCCGTCGGCGCCGAGGTCCATCGACGCCTCCACCAACGACGTCGGCGTCCGCCGCATTCGCGCGAGCACGTTGTTGTAGACGGTGACGATGCAGAAGGTGGCGTGGCCGATCACGATCGTCGTCAGCGAGAAGTCGACGCCGCCGAAGGTGAAGAACGAGTTCAGCGCCATCCCGGTGATGATCCCCGGCAGCGCCAGCGGCAGCAGGATCACGAACGAGACCGTCTCGCGGCCGAAGAAGCGGAAGCGGTGGACGGCGAAGGCGGCGAGCGAGCCGAGCACGAGCGCGATCGCCGTCGAGATGAAGGCCGCGCGCAGCGACAGCCACAGCGCCTCGCGCATCGCCTCGTCGTGGAACGCCTGCGAGAACCACTTCGTCGAGAGGCCGTCGAGCGGCCAGCTCTGCACGTTGGAGGGGTTGAACGCGTACAGCGCGATCAGCGCGATCGGGGGGAACAGCAGCAGGAACAGGACGATCAGCGCCGCCCACACCGCGAGCGCGATCCGCGACAGCCGTGTCGTCGTGCCCACCGCCGTCCCTCCTCACATCGCCTCGAAGGCGCCGAGGCGGCGCGCGAGGAGCAGGTAGATCCCCATCACCAGCAGCGGGATCGTCGCGAACGCCGCGGCGAACGGGACGTTGCTGGCGATCCCGACGCTGCGGTAGACGACGTTGCCGATGAAGTCCGAGCCGGCGCCGCCGACCAGCGTCGGGGTGATGAAGTCGCCGAGCGTCAGCGAGAAGGTGAAGATCGAGCCGGCGACGACGCCCGGCAGCACGAGCGGCAGCAGCACGCGGCGGAAGGTCGTCCAGCCGTGCGCGCCGAGGTCGGCCGACGCCTCCAGCAGCGAGCCGGGGACGCGCTCGAAGGCGAGCCAGACCGGCAGGATCATGAACGGCAGCCAGATGTAGCTGAAGACGATCCACATCGCCCAGTTGGAGTAGGCGACGTCGAGCGAGCCGAGGCCGAGCTTGCCGAGCGTCCAGTTGAGGATCCCGTCCTCGGCGAGGATCAGCCGCCAGGCGTAGACGCGCACGAGGTAGCTCGTCCACAGCGGCACGAGCACGACGACGAACAGCACCGACTGCAGCCGCCGCGGCGCGATCCGCGCGGCGAAGTAGGCGAACGGGAGCGCCAGCAAGGCGTCGGTGACCGTGACCGCGGCGGCGATGCCGATCGTGCGCAACGCGATCGTGCGGTAGGTCGGCTCCTCGACGATCGTGCGGAAGTTGTCGAGCGTCCAGTCGTGGACCAGCTCGCCGGTGAACTCGTCGACGCGCCAGAAGGCGGAGACGAACAGGACGACGAGCGCGGCGAGGTAGATCAGCACGAACCATGCCGCGGGCGCGCCGAGCAGCAGCGTCGCCCGCAGCCAGGCGCGGCGGAACAGTCCCGCCGACACCTCGCCGCGGACGCGCCGCAGCCCGCTCGGCGCGGAGGCAGGCTGTGCGCTCAGCCCTTCACCTCCGTCCACTTCCGCTGCCACTCGTCGTAGGTGGTGCAGTCGTCGCCGCCTCTGCCGCCGCAGTCGCTCGTCGGCGTGCGCCAGAAGTGGATCGAGTCGAAGTACTCGGCCGACTCGTTGGCGTGGTACTTCGCGCAGGCGCCTCTCTCGATTCTGTCCATGTAGGCGCACGCCTTCGTGTTGGCGGGCGTCTCGCCGAAGGAGATCGCCTGCTGCGCCTGCGGTCTCGGCTCCGAGATCCACTTCATCCACTCGTAGGCGCAGTTCGGGTGTCTCGCGTTCGCGGACAGCATCCACGTGTCGGCCCAGCCGGTCGCGCCCTCCTTCGGGATCAGGTCGGCGACCGGGGCGCCGTCGGCCTGCAGCGTGATCGTCTGATACGGCCACGAGGCGCCGACGACGGCGTCGCCGTTCTTGAACAGGTCGATCTCGTCGGAGGCGAGCGCCCAGTACTTCTTCACCAGCGGCCGCTGCTGCTTGAGCAGCTCGACGGCCGCGTCGAGCTGGTCGGAGGTGAGCGAATACGGGTCCTCGATCCCCAGCTCCGGTCTCGTTCTCGACAGGTAGAGCGCCGCGTCGGCGATCTGGATCGGGTTGTCGGGGACGGTGACCTGACCCTTGTAGGCGGGGTCGTAGATCGTCTCCCAACTGGTCGGTCTCGTCGTGACGTCTCTCGTGTTGTAGAGGAGGGTGTTCGGCCCCCACTGGAGCGAGACGCCGTAGTGCTGGCCGTCGACGGTGTTGTGGGCCGGCGACTTCAGCTGGGGGATGAAGTCTCTCCAGGCGGGGATCAGGTCGACGTTGACCGGCTGCACGTCGCCGCCCCGGATCAGCCGCACGCTCGCGTCGCCGGAGGCGGAGACGAGGTCGTACTGGCTGCCGCCGCCCTGGCGCATCAGCGTCACCATCTCGTCGGAGGAGCCCGCGTACTTCGCGTTGACCTTGCAGCCGGTCGCTCTCTCGAACGGTCTGACCCACTCGGGCTGCGTGTAGCCCTCCCACGCGATCACGTTCAGCTCGCCCTCGCCGGGGCCGATTCTGGTCGGCAGCGACGACGACGCGCCGGTCGTGCCGGAGCCCTCGTCGTCCGAGGACCCGCAGGCGACGACGGCCATCGCCGCGAGCGTCGCGAGCGCGATCGCGATCACGCTCCGCCAGGGTGCGACGCGCCGCCAGCGCGCCCGTGCCTTGTCCACCATCAGCTCTCCTCCTCCACTGCGTTGCACTGCCGCGGCGACCACGCCAGCCGCACCCGCGCGCCGCGCCCGGGCTGCGGCTCCTGCTCCGGGCGGTCGTCGTTCTGGCGCAGCGCGACGAGCGTCCGCCCGTCCTCCAGCTCGACGACGAAGCGCGTCACCGAGCCGAGGTAGACGACCTCCAGCACGACGCCGTCGGCGCCGCGCAGACCGGGGTCGAGCGCCGCGCCGGGCGCCAGCAGGCGGATCTTCTCCGGCCGGATCGTCACCCGCCGCCCGTCCTCCTCGATCACGTTCGAGGTGCCGACGAAGCCGGCGACGAACTCGTTGGCGGGCTGCTCGTAGACCTCGCGCGGGCTGCCGACCTGCTCGACCCGGCCGCGTGAGAAGACGGCGACGCGGTCGCTCATCGTCAGCGCCTCCTCCTGGTCGTGGGTGACGTAGACGAAGGTGATCCGCTCGCTCAGCTCGCGCTGGATCGCCTTCAGCTCCAGCTGCATCTCCTGGCGCAGCTTCAGGTCGAGCGCGCCGAGCGGCTCGTCGAGCAGCAGCACGCGCGGGCGGTTGACGAGCGCGCGGGCGAGCGCGACCCGCTGCCGCTGCCCGCCCGACAGCTGGATCGGCTTGCGGCCGCCGAAGCCGGCGAGCTGGACGAGCTGCA
>JAEXXR010000435.1 GCA_023405705.1 Actinomycetes bacterium | reverse complement strand
GAGCGGTTCCGCGACCGGCCGGCGCAGCTCAACCCGTTCCTGCGCGCGATGCCGAAGGGCGCCGACCTGCACATGCACCTGTCGGGCGCGATCTACGCGGAGGACCTGCTGCGCTTCGGGATCCGCGACGGCTCGTGCGCCGACACGGTCACGCTGACGGCGACGCTCGCGCCGTGCGGCCCGGGCCAGCGCCCCCTCTCCGACGCGCTCGCCGACAACGGCTTCCAGTCGCAGCTGCTCAACGCCTGGTCGCTCAAGAGCTTCCCGGCGGGCATGCCGGGCCACGACCACTTCTTCGCGACCTTCGGCAAGTTCGGCGCGACGCTCAACAGCAGCTACGGCGAGGGTCTCGCGACGGTCGCGCGGCGGGCGCGGGCGCAGAACGTCCAGTACCTGGAGGTGCTGACGACCCCACGCTCCGGCGACACGCGCGCGCTGTCGCAGGCGGTCCCGTTCACGCGCGACCTGCCGAGGCTGCGCGAGCAGATGCTGGCGGCGGGCCTTCGGGGGATCGTCCCGAGAGCGCGCGCCGAGCTGGACGCGCTGGTCGCGCAGGAGGCGAGATTCGATCCGGCCGCCGACCCGCTCGTGCGCTACTCGGTGCAGATCTCGCGCGCGACGCCGCCCGCGCGCGTCTTCGCCCAGCTGCTGCTCGCCTTCGAGCTGATGGCCGACGACCCGCGCTGGGTCTCCGTCAACCTCGTCCAGCCCGAGGACGACGTCGTCGCGCTGCGCGACTACGGCCTGCACATGCGGATGATCGGCTACCTGCGCAGCATCTACCCGAAGGGTCACATCACGCTCCACGCCGGCGAGCTGGTGCCGGGGATAGCCCCGCCGGCCGACCTGCGCTTCCACATCCGCGCGGCGGTCGAGGTCGCGCAGGCGGAGCGGATCGGCCACGGCGTCGGCATCCGCTGGGAGCGCGACCCGGTCGGCCTGGCGCGCACGCTGGCCAGACGCGGCGTGCTCGTCGAGGTCCCCCTCACCTCCAACCACCAGATCCTCGGCGTCGCCGGCAGACGCCATCCCCTTCGCTTCTACCTGCGCCACAGAGTCCCCGTCGCGCTCGCGACCGACGACGAGGGCGTCTCCCGCACCGACCTGACCGAGCAGTTCCAGCAGGCCGTCCTCGACCACGGCCTCGGCTACCGCACGTTGAAGCGCATGGCCGCCGACTCCCTCCGCCACGCCTTCGCCGACCCGGCGACGAAGCGCCGCCTCCTCCGCGAGCAGGCCAGTCGCTTCGAGCGGTTCGAAGCGAGATACCCACGTTGATCAGCGACACCACACAGCCGCTGTAGACGGTCCACCCACCCTCTCGTACAGTCGATCGGGACGGAGGGTGAAGCGCCGAGGCGGCGCGACCGGCCGGCCGCCCCGGTCGCAGCGAGGTTGTCTTCAGGGACCGTCGCGATACGCTCAGAAGCGGTTATCAGTCGGTCCGGGGTGACTCCCCGCCCACAACCCGCCCCTCGAGGCGGGTTGTGTCGTTCTCAGGCGGCGAGGCTTCGCGCTGACCGTCGTGGTCGTGGACGCACCTGCCCGTCTACGATCAGCTTCATGACGAATCCGATCGAGTCGTGCGGCGGCGCGGCGGGTGTGAACCGATGAGAAGCGCGAACGTCGTCTGGCACGAGGGGTCGCTGTCGCGCGAGGAGCGCTGGGGAGCGCTCGGGCGCAGCGGGGCGACCGTGTGGCTGACCGGGCTGCCCGCAGCCGGCAAGTCGGAGCTGGCCGAGGCGCTGGAGGCGGCGCTGCTGAGAGCCGGCCGCGCCTCCTACCGGCTCGACGGGACGACGATGCGCCAGGGCGTCTGCTCCGACCTCGGCTACAGCCCCGAGGACCGGCGCGAGAACAACCGGCGCCTCGCGGAGCTGGCGAAGCTGTTCGCGGACGCCGGCACGATCGCGATCGTCGCGGCCGTCTCGCCGTTCGCCGACGGGCGGCAGGCCGGGCGCGAGGCGCACGAGCGCGACGAGATCCCGTTCGTCGAGGTGTTCGTCAACACGCCGCTGGCCGACTGCGTCGCGCGCGACCCCTACGGCACCTACCGCCGCGCACGCGAGCAGGCGACGCCGGGCGTCCCCGGCATCGACGAGCTGTACGAGCCGCCGAGAGCGCCCGACGTCGAGGTCACCCCCGACCTCACGACGCAGCAGGCGATCGACCGCATCGCCGACGCGCTCGCGCAGCGCGCCGGCATCGCGGTCACCTGAACCGCAGCTCGCCCCCGGCCTCGACGCCGACGACCGCGCCGTCGCGCCCACCGCGCGACGCGACGCCGATCGCGAGCGTCGTCGCGACCTGTCTGCCGGCGCCGATCGTCGCGGCGGTCCCGTTCTCGATCGCGGCGTCGAGCCCCTCGCTCGGCATCGACGTCCAAGGCTCGACCGCGACGACGTGGTGCTCGCCCCAGAACGGCCAGCCGGCGTCGTCGTGGCGCTCCTGCCAGACCCACACCCACGGGAAGACGCGCGGGTCCCAGCGCATCGTCACGAGCAGGTCGTCGTCCTCGGCCTCCAGCGCGTACCAGCCGCCGTCGGCCGCGTCGCCGAACTGGTCGATGTACCAGATCTCGGAGCCGCGCTGGTCGGGCCCGGCGAGGCGGCCGCCGTCGGCCGGCGGCCAGGCGCTCGCGCCGGCATCCGGGTCGCCGGCTGCGAGCCTCCCGTCGATGCGCATCCGCGCGGCCGGGCAGTGCAGCCGCGTCGCGCTGCCGGCGAGCGGCGCGCCGAACGCCGGGTGGAAGCCCCACATGTACCGCAGGTCGCGCCGGCCGGCGTTGCGGATGCGCGCGTCGATCCGCAGCTCTCGCTCGCCCGCGCCGAGCGAGAAGGTCTTCTCCAGCTCGAACGGGACGCGCGTCAGGCGGGTCGTGCAGCGCAGCGTCGCGCGGCCGTCCTCGACGCTCGCCTCGGCCTGCCAGCGGACCTTGCAGGCCTCGCCGTGGAAGCCCAGCTCGGCGCCCTCGTAGGTGACCGACGGCCCGCCGTTGGGGAGGATCTCCTGCATCCCGCCCGGGTAGCCGTCGAAGAAGGTCGCCGAGGAGCTGTGCTCGGCCGCCGGCGCGGCGGCCGCGTCGCGACCCCACAGCGGCGATCTCCACAGCACCTGCACGCCGCGCGCGACGTCGGTCAGCGCCAGCAGGTCGGCGCCGCGCGACGGCGCGACGACGGCCGAGATGACGGCGTTGGAGAGCTCGAAGGCGTCGAGCTCTCCGGCGGCGACGGGACGGACGGTGGCGGACGGCTCGGCCGTTGGGGATCGCATCGCCGCAGTGATATACGAGCGAGCCGGACGGTGCGACCCGGCCGTCGCGCGCCGCTCCGCCCGCGCCGGCCTCAGCGCCCCGCGCCCACC
>JAEXXR010000397.1 GCA_023405705.1 Actinomycetes bacterium | reverse complement strand
ACGCCGGCACGGCGCAGCCGCGCGAGCAGCGCGCTCGCGGAGCGGTCGCCGCCGAGCGGCTCCGCGGTGGTCGCGCTCATGCGCGCGCCTCCTTTCGGCGGCCGCCGCCGGCGGCCGCGCCGATCTCCTCTTCGGTGATCTCGCCGGTCAGCTCGGCGCGCACGACGCCGTCGTGGAGCACGAGCACGCGGTCGGCGAGGTTGGCCAGCTCGGCGGCGTCGCTGGAGTAGAACAGCACCCCGACGCCCGCCTCGGCCTGCTCGCGCATCAGGCGGTAGATCTCCGACTTCGTGCCGACGTCGACGCCGCGCGTCGCGTCGTACAGCAGCAGCAGTCTCGGCGAGCGCGCGAGCACGCGGCCGAGCAGCACCTTCTGCTGGTTGCCGCCCGAGAGGCCGCCGACCGGGTCGCGCACGTCGGCGACCTTGATCTGCAGCTCCCTGACGGCCTCGCCGATCAGGCTGCGCTCGCGGCCGCGGTCGACGAGCCCGAGGCGCGAGATCCGCCGCAGGTTGCCGAGCGAGACGTTGTCGCGCACGCCGAGCGTCAGGCAGAGGCCCTCGGCGGCGCGGTCCTCGGGCACGAGCGCGACGCCGGCGTCGAGCGCCTGCGCGGGGCTCGACGCGTGCAGCTCGCGTCCGTCGAGCACGACCGTCCCGGTCGCCGGGACGGTTCCGAACAGCGCGCCGAACAGCTCCGCCTGGCCCTGCCCGTCGAGGCCGCCGACGCCGACCAGCTCGCCGCGGCGCAGCGTCAGGTCGACGCCGCGCAGCCGCGGCGGGGCGCCGACGCCGCGCAGCTCGCAGACGACCGGCGCCTCCGCGAGCGCCTCCGCCTTCGCCGGGTAGATCCGCTCGACGGTGCGCCCGAGCATCAGCTCGACGAGCTTCTCCTCGGGCAGCTCGGCGGTCCGGCCGCCGCCGACGTCCTCGCCGGAGCGGAAGACGGTGACGCGGTCGCAGAGCTGCTCGATCTCCGCCATCCGGTGGGAGATGAACAGCGCGCAGCCGCCGTCGGCGGCGAATCTGCGCACGAGCGCGAACAGCCACGCGACCTGCTCGGGCAGCAGCGCCGAGGTCGCCTCGTCGAGCACGAGCACGCGCGGCTCGTGCAGCAGCGTCTTGACGATCTCCAGCACCTGCCGCTCGGCCAGCCGCAGCTCGCGGACCGGCCGCGCGACGTCGCCGGCCGGCAGCTCGAACCGCTCCAGCGCCGCGCGCGCGGCGGCGTTCAGCGCACCGGTCGCGACGCGGCCGGCGCGCACCTTCGGCTCGATCCCGTACAGCAGGTTGGCCGCGACGGAGAGGTCGGGGATCAGCGACAGCTCCTGGAAGACGGTGCCGATCCCGGCCCGCCGCGCCTCCTGCGGCGAGCGCGGGCGCAGCGCGGCGCCGGCGAGCGTGACGGTGCCGGCGTCGGGCCGCACCGCGCCCGAGAGGATCTTCACGAGCGTGCTCTTGCCGGCGCCGTTCTCGCCGACGAGGCCGTGGACCTCGCCCGCAGCGGCGCTCAGCGACGCGCCGCGCAGCGCGCGGGTGCCGCCGTAGGCCTTGTGCAGCTCGCTGAGGACGAGGTCCGCCATCGCGTCGCTCAGCCGGCCGCCTGCTCGGCGCTGATGTCGTACTCCTCCAGGGAGAACGGCAGCGCGAGGCCGGGCGGCAGCTCCTCGTAGGCGTTTCTGCCCAGCTCGATCTGCTCGATCGCGATGTTCCCGGGGTTCTCGGCCGGTCTGAACTCGTCGGCGTTGGTGACGAACAGCGTCACCGGCACCGGCACCTGCTCGCTCGTCGGCGGGGTCTCTCTCCCCTGCGCCGCGTCGAGGCCGAGTCTCATCGCGATCTGCACGACCGTGGGCGGGCCGGCGAGGACCGCGCACGGCGCTCTCTCCTTCAGGCACCCGACCAGCTCGCCGTTGTAGCCGTAGCAGGTGGTCGCGGGCATCGTGGAGATGCCGGCCTGTCTGAACGCCTTGAAGGCCGGGTTGCAGTAGCCCTGCGTCATCACGCCTCTGGCGTCTCTGTTGCCGACGAGCAGCTGCGAGATCCCCTGCTGCTCGGGACCGGGCGCGTACTTGCCGTCGAACGAGCCCGCGATCTCGACGTCGCCGCCACCCAGCTCGAGGCCCTCCATGAAGGCGTCCTCGATCTCTCTGGAGACGGGCGCGCCCGGCAGGCCGCGGTCGACGAGGATCTTGCCGCTGCCGCCGAGCACCTGATCCATCCACTGGCCGACGAGCAGCTGGCCGTCGGCGTGGCTCTGCGCGACCTTCCAGGCGCACGGCTCGGTCACGACCTGGTCGAACGAGATCACTCTGATGCCGGCGGCGCAGGCGCGCTTCAGCGCCGGGTTGAGCGCGGTCGGCGAGCCGGCGTCGACGAGCAGCACGTCGGGTCTGCCCTGGATGATGTTGTTGATCGACGCGACCTGCGCCTGCGTCGTGTTCTCGGCGTTGACGATCTCCAGCTCGACGACGTCCTTGAACGGCGGCTGCTCGGCCGTCAGCTCGGCGAGCTTCAGCATCTGCGGGCGGAAGTCGTTGCCGAGGAAGTTGTTCGAGATGACCATCTTCACCTTCTCGCCGCCCGTGCCTCCGCCGTCGGCGGAGGTGGCGGCGCCGCCTCTCGACGTGGTGGCGGACGAGTCGGAGTCGCTCGATCCGCAGGCGGCGAAGGTGGCCGCCGTCAGGCATGCGAGGACCGCGGCGGGCAGCGCCCGCCGGTTCAGCAGCTTCATCGGGTTCTCTTCTCCTCTGGTGTCGTCGTCCGCGTCGGGCGACGCGGGTCAGTCGATCCCCCACGGGAACTGCGCCAGGACCTCCGGGCCCCGGTCCGTCACGACCGCCATCAGCTCGGCGCGGGCGCCGGTCGGCGCCGCCTCGCCGGCGTACGCCCCCGGCTCGACCGCGAAGACCATCCCCGCCTCCACGACCGTGTCGTCGTAGAAGACGAGCCGCGGCAGCTCGTTGACGGTCACGCCGAGCTGGTGGCCGCTGTAGTGCGCGTAGCCGAAGCCGTGCTCGGCCATCGTCTCGCGGTGCGCGATCGCCGCCTCCGACGCCTTCGCCCCGGGCCGCAGCGTCGCGATCGCCGCCATGCACGCCGCCTGGGCGGCATGCGCGCAGCGGCGCTGGTCGTCGGTCGGCTCGGCGCCGAAGACGACCGTGTTGGTGCAGTCGGCCCAGTAGCCGTTCACACGCGGGCTGATGTCCATCAGCCCGGTGTCGCCGGCCTCGATCGCACGCTCGAACGGCCCGTTGGGCCAGGTCAGCGCGCGCGTGCGGGCGCCGACGGTCAGCTCCCCTATGACCGTCAGCGCACCGCCCGCGAGCCGCTCCATCGCGCTCGTCACCGCGCCCCACACCTCCAGCTCCGAGGAGCCGGCGGCGGCCGGGGCCAGTTCGAGCAGCTTGCGGTGGCCGGCGGCGGCGACCTGCGCCGCGAAGCGCAGCCGCTCGATCTCCCCGGCCGTCTTGATCAGCCGCGCCTGCGCCAGCGGCGGGCCGGCGTCGGGCGCGTCGAGCGGGAGGCCGAGCGCGTCGAGCACGGCGACCGGCAGCGCGCGGCGCTCGAC
>JAEXXR010000351.1 GCA_023405705.1 Actinomycetes bacterium | reverse complement strand
GCTGGAGCGACTGCTTGCGCAGGTACGGCAGACCGTCCGCGTTGCGGACGCGCCCGCCGCCGCCGAGCACCACCACCGCCTCGGCGCCGAGCGCGCCGGCCTTCGTCGCGCCGAACGACAGCAGGTCGGCGCCGGCGTCGGTCGTGAGCGCGCGCAGCGGCACGCCGAGCGACGCCGCCGCCTGGCAGATGCGGGCGCCGTCGACGTGCAGCGCCAGCCCGCGCGCGTGCGCGGCGTCGGCGAGCGCGCGCACCTCCCCGGGCGTGTAGACGGTCCCCAGCTCGGTCGCGTTCGCGATCGAGACGACCTGCGCCTGCGCCTGGTGCTCGTCGCCGAGCCGGTCGCAGAGACGCTCGACGTCGTCCGGGCGCAGCTTGCCGTCGGCGCTCGGCGCGGTCAACAGCTTGACGCCGCCGATCCGCTCCGGCGCACCGCCCTCGTCGACCGTCAGGTGGGCGGTCTGCGTGCAGATCGCCGCGCCCCACGGCGTGCAGGCGGCGCGCAGCGCGAGCACGTTGGCGCCGGTCCCGTTGAAGACGAGGAAGGCCTCGGCGTCGTCGCCGAGCTGCGCGCGCAGCAGCTCCTGCGCGCGCTCGGTCCAGCGGTCGCTGCCGTAGGCCGGCGCGTGGCCGTCGTTGGCGGCGGCGAGCACGTCGATCACCGCCGGATGCGCGGGCGCGTAGTTGTCGCTGGCGAACGTCGTCATGCGGCGATGGTGGCAGCCGGCGCCGGCTCGGCGAGCTTGCGCTGCAGCGAGACGTAGAAGAGCGACAGCGGGAACTCGTCGTCCAGCACGAGGTCGACGTACGGTCTCGGGTCGGGCGTCTCGGCGAAGTCGCGCGTCCCGGCGACCCAGCGCGAGCCGGCCGCCGCCGGCACGTAGGCGGCGACGAGGTCGTGCGCCGCCTCCCAGTGCTGCAGCTTCGTGCGCTGGATGCCGGCGCGGTAGAGCGCCTCGACCTGCTCGCGCAGCTCCAGCACGCCGTCGGCGACCTGCTCCCACTCGATCGTGAGGCGGTTGTCGGTCCAGTGCAGCCGCCGCGCCGCGTGCAGGAAGCCGAACAGCAGCTGCCCGCCGAGGCCGTCGTAGTTGCGTCTGCGCGGGCCGGTGATCGGGAAGCGGAAGAGGCGGTCGAAGAGGATCGCGTACTGCACGTTGCGCGCGAACGCAAAGCCCTCGCGCTCCAGCACGACCGCCTCCGAGAAGGCGGTCAGGTCGCAGCGCAGCTCCTCCAGCGCGTACATCCAGTACGGCATCCGCTGGCGGATCATGAACGGGTCGAACGGCAGGTCGCCGTGGCTGTGCGTGCGGTCGTGGACGAGGTCCCACAGCTCGTAGGCGTCGCGCGACAGCCGCTCGGAGGCGAGCAGCGCGGCGGCGTCGGGCGGCAGGTTGAGCCGCAGCGCGGTGGCGGCGGCGCTGGAGGTGCGGCGGAAGCGGGCGGCCTCGCGGTCGCAGAAGATCCCGCCGAAGTGGTTGGGCGGCGTGCCGGCGACCGTCACCGTCTCCGGGAACAGCACCGCGCACTCGGAGTCGTAGCCGGCGGTGTGGTCGACGAGCGTGACCGGCACGAACTTCGCGTTGTCGTAGCGGTCGCGCTCCAGCTCCGCGAGCCAGTCGGGCCACGGCACCTCGACGATCAACGCCTCGAAGGTCTTGTCGAGCGGGCCGTTCTGCTTGTACATCGGGAACAGCACGAGGTGCTGGATGCCGTCCTCGCGCCGCAGGTCGGGGCGGAAGCGGTCGAGCGCGGCGGTGAAGTCGGGGACGCCGAAGCCCTCCGCGGCCCAGCGCGTCAGGTCGGCGACGGTCGCGTCGAGATGGTCGCTCTGGTGCGGGAAGCGCGGCGCGAGGCCGCCGACGGCGGCGGCGATCGTCTCGACGCGCTCGCGCAGCCGCGTCGCGTCGTGCTCGGTCAGGTCGACGGAGCCGTCGGGGCGCTGCTGGAGGCGCAGCGCGTCGACCTCCCGCTTGAGCGTCCGCCAATGCGGGTCGTCCTTCGCGGCGGCGGCCTGCTCGGAGGGCGGCAGCGACGCGGCGAAGGCGCGGCCGGCGGCCCAGTGGACGAGGTTGAGCCACAGGTCGGCGTGGTCGTGGTCGTCGATGCAGTCGTCGCCGAACAGGTCGGAGTCGCCGAGCACGACGACGCGGCCGGCACCGTGCTCGGTCACCGCCAGCAGCGGCGCGTTCGGCGCCGAGGCGGTCGCCGAGGTGCGCGCCAGCACGCGCGCGCCGTTGCTGAGCGCGAGCGTCGTCGCGCGGTAGAAGCAGGCCTCCTCGACGCGCGCGAGCAGGTCGACGCCGCCGACCGGGTGGCGCAGCTCGGCGAGGATCCAGTGCGGGCTCGCCTCGTGCCGCTCCCAGTCGGAGACGGTGCGGTTCTCGATCTCGATCCCGAAGCGGGCGAGCAGCTCATTGACGTTGTTGCCGTACTTCGCCTGCTCCTGCTCGCCGAGCACGACGAGGCCGCCGCCGGCGTCGACGAACGCCTCGATCGCGTCGAGCTCCTGCGGGGTGAAGCGCGGTCGGCCGCCGGGGACGACCTGCTCCCACGCCGGCTCGGAGGGATGGGCGATCACGAGCACGCCGGCCTGTGCGAGCGCCGCCGCGTCGAGCGGGCCGTCGGCATGGGCGGCGACGTCGAGGTCGTGCGCGCGCAGCAGCTCGGCGGCGCGGACGTAGGAGGAGTCCGCCGGGTGGGACGGCTGGATCGCGCGGGCGATCTCCGGGCGGACGGTCCACGCCTCCGCGTGGGCCTCGTCGAAGACGACCCGGGTGGAGGCGGGACGTGCGGGCATGGCGCTTCCTTCCGGAGAGGGTTCGGTGCTGTCCCTGACGGTATGACGCGCACCGCGGCCGGTCGAGGGCTCGATCGTGCGCATCTGTGCAAGAATCGAACGAATGGACGCGATTGACCGGCAGATCGTTGCGCTGCTCGTCGAGGACGCGCGCCGTTCCTACGGCGACGTCGGCCGCCACGTCGCGCTCAGCGCGCCGGCGGTGAAGCGGCGGGTCGACCGACTGCGCGCGAGCGGCGCGATCGAGGGCTTCACGGCCGTGCTCGACCACGCCGCGATGGGCGCCGCGACGGAGGCGCTGGTGGAGCTGTTCTTCGCGCCCGGGATCCAGCTGGACGAGGTCGCCGCGCGCCTGAACGCCCACCCCGAGGTGGTCGAGGCGTGGAGCGTGACCGGCGACGCCGACGCGCTCGCGCGCGTGCGGGTCGCCGACGCGCGCGACCTGGAGGACCTGATCCGCTCGCTGCAGCAGGACGGCTCGGTCG
>JAEXXR010000346.1 GCA_023405705.1 Actinomycetes bacterium | reverse complement strand
GTGGTTGGTGGGGCCGCGGGGGGTGGGCGTCGAGGAGGTCGACGGGGGCGCCGACGGTGCCGCCGAGCGTGCGATCTGGGAGCTGCTGCGCCAGCTCGCGGAGCGCGGCACCACGGTGCTGGCGACGACGACCGACCCGTCGTCCGCTGCCGGGGTCGCGGACGCGGTCGTGACGGTGGGCGCCTGACGTGGCCGCCGTCGCGCGCCTCGCGCTGTCGGAGCTGCGCCGCTTCCGCGGCCGGCTGCCGCTCGCCGCGCTCGGCTTCCTGCTGCTCGTCCCGACGCTCTACGGCTCGCTCTACCTGTGGTCCAACTGGGATCCGTACGGCCGCTCCGGCGACATCCCGGTCGCGGTCGTCAACCTCGACAGACCCGTCAGCGTCGAGGGCAGAGAGGTCGCCGCGGGCGAGGAGTTCGTCAGGCAGCTGAGAGCGCGCAGAGAGCTCGACTGGCACTTCACCGGCGCCGACGACGCCGCCGAAGGGCTGAACGACGGCCGCTACCTGATGGTGATCACGGTCCCGGCCGACTTCAGCTCCAAGCTGTCGAGCCCGGCGACCGGCTCCTTCGAGCGCGCGAGCCTGATGATCCGGCTCGACGACGCCAACGGCTACATCGTCTCCGTGATCGCGAGAACGCTGGAGAGCGAGATCCAGAACCAGGTCAACGCCGCCGCCTACGCGACCTACGCGGAGGTCGCGCTCGGCGGCTTCGAGCGGGTTCGCAGCGGGCTGGAGAGAGGGGCGAGAGGGGCGACGCAGCTGAAGGACGGCGCCGTCGAGCTGCGCAAGGGCAGCCAGAGACTGTCGGACGGGCTCGGCCAGCTCGACACGGGCGCGAGACGGCTGAAGAGCGGCAGCGCGCAGGTCTCGCAGGGGACCCAGCAGCTCGCGGGCGTCGTGGACACGGCGGCGACCGCCGTGAACCAGGGGCTCGACCGGCTCGGCTCGGTCGCGACCGTCGCAGGCGACGCGGCCGGCGTCGCCGACCAGCTCGCGGGCGGCGCCAGAGACGTCGTGGGCGTCGGCCAGAGAATCGAGGATCAGCTCGACGCGCTCGCGCAGTCGCTGCCCGACGCCGCGAACGACCCCGCCTTCCAGGAGCTGCAGCGGCTCGCCGCCGCCAACGCGCAGCGCACCGGCCAGATCGCGACCGACGCGAGCGACGCCGCGACGAGACTGGGGCAGCTGGCGAAGCAGGCGCAGGGCGCCGCCGGGCGGGTCGACGAGCTGAAGGCGCAGGTCGGCCAGGGCCGCGACGACGTCGACAGACTGGCCAGAGGCGCCGCGCAGGTCGCCGACGGCGCCGCCGAGCTGAGCAGCGGCCTCACGACCGCCGCGCAGGGCGCCGCCAGACTGCCGCCCGGCGCAAGACAGCTCGCCCAGGGCAACCGCAGACTGGCCGACGGGCTCGCGGCGGCGCGCGACAGAGTCCCGGCGAGCGATCCCGCCGACCGCGCGCAGCACGCCGACGCGCTCGCCAACCCGGTCCGGCTGGTCGAGTCCAACGCCCATCCGGCACGGGTGTACGGCCGCGGCCTGGCGCCGTTCTTCCTCTCGATCGCGGTCTGGGTCTTCGGCCTGATCGCCTTCCTGATGCTGCGCCCGGTCGCCGGCGAGGCGCTCGCCAGCCGGCTGCCGGCGTGGACGGTCGCGTTCGGCGCCTGGCTGCCGGCGGCCGCGCTCGGGATGGTCGCCGCGATGATCCTCTACGTCGTCGTGGACGTCGGCCTCGGGCTCGACCCCGAATCGGTCTGGGGGACGATCGGCCTGCTGCTGCTGGCGGCGCTCTGCTTCACCGCGATCGACCACTTCCTGCGGATGACCTTCGGGATCGTCGGCGACGCGATCACGCTCGTGCTGCTCGTGATCCAGCTCGCCGCTGCCGGCGGCATCTACCCGATCCAGACCGCCCCCGAGCCGCTCCAGGCGATCAACCCGTTCCTGCCGATGACCTACCTGATCGAGGGCTTCCGCATCACGATCTCAGGCGGCGACGAGGCCCACCTGTGGCGCGGCGTCGCGATCCTCGCCGGCCTGCTCGTCGCGATGCTGGCGCTGTCGACCTGGACGGTCGCGCGCCAGCGGATGTGGACGATCGAGCGGCTGAAGCCGGAGATGGAGCTGTAGGCCGCGAGCCGCTACCAGCGCCACTTGCCGGCGGCGGCGAGCGGGCCGCGCAGCAGCTCGGTCAGCTGCCGGGAGGCGGCGCGGGCGCCGTCGCGGATGCGCTGGTCGGCGTCGCCCGCGGGCTGCGCTCTCCAGCCGCCCGCGACCGCGCGCGAGGCGGCGGGGACCGCGCCGAGGCCGTCGTCGTTGACGAACAGCGGGAAGTCCTCCGGCGCGCCGCCCTGCGGCCCGAGGCCCGGCACGAGCAGGAAGGTGCGCGGCATCAGCGCGCGCAGCACGCGCGCGTCGTCGGGGTAGGTGAGGCCGGCGACCGCGCCGACGTTGGCGTAGCCGCTCTCGCCGCGGCGCTCGGCGCCCAGCTCGTCGAGCAGCTTCGCGACCTGCTCGAAGACGCGGCCCTCCGGCGTCTGGAGGCCCTGGACGCGCGCCGAGCCCGGGTTGGAGGTGCGCACGAGCACGAAGACGCCCTTGCCGTGGGCGTCGGCGGCGTCGAGCATCGGCTGCAGCGACTCGGGGCCGAGGTAGGGGCTGAGCGTGACGGCGTCGGAGTCGTGGACCGGCAGCTCGCGGTCGCCGATCCTCACGCGGCCGAGCGAGGCGGCGGCGTAGGCGGCCATCGTCGAGCCGATGTCGCCGCGCTTGGCGTCCTCGATCACCAGCAGGCCGGCCGCTCTGGCGTGCGCGGTCACCTCCTCCAGCGCGTGCAGGCCGGCGGCGCCGAACGCCTCGAAGAAGGCCGACTGCGGCTTGACCGCCGGCGCGACCTCGGCGACCCGGTCGATCACCGGGCGGATGATGGGGGGGGCCGCGGCGGCGGCGGAGGCGAGGTCGTCGACGCCGTCGAGCAGCTCGGGCGGCAGCTGGCACAGCTCGGGGTCGAGGCCGACGACGAGCAGGCTCTGGGTCGCGTCGATCCGCGCGATCAGGCGGTCGGCGAAGTGGGGCGAGGACATCGGCGAGCAATTGTACGGCTCGCGCCTGCCGCGTTCGGCGCGCCGACGCGCTCGGCGGCGGGCCGCACCGGCCGCCGCCCGCCCGCGCGCTCCCTGCCGC
>JAEXXR010000285.1 GCA_023405705.1 Actinomycetes bacterium | reverse complement strand
GCCGCCGGCTGGGGGGCCCGCGACGGAGGCACGAGCCTCCGCCGCGGCGCCGCCGGCCGGCGACGGGTCAGCTCCCGCCGGTCCGGTCATCTCTCGTCGCGTCGAGCACGTCAAGCGTCATGACGTCCTCGACCGCGGGCACGTCGCCTCTGTCGAACTGCCCGGTCTGCTCCCACAGGTCGAGCTGCTCCTGCCACGCCTCGGCCGTCATCGCGCCGTAGCCGCCGGTCTCGCTCGTCTCCGTCCACATGAACGGCGACAGCGTTCTCTGCGCCTCGACGATCGACTCGACCGACGACTTGCCCTCCGAGTTGGGGTAGGCGTCGACGAAGATCCTCGCCGCCTCCTCGGGGTTCTCTCTCGCGAACGCCCAGCCCTTGGAGACGGCGCGCATGAACGCCTCCGCCTTCGCCGGGTCCTCCAGGAATCTCGGGTTGGCGTAGTAGACGCCGCCGTAGAGCGGGACGCTTTCGGCGTATCTGAGGACTCTGTAGCCCTCCGGCAGCAGTCTCAGCTGGGCGCGGTCGGTCAGCCAGCCGCCCCACACGTCGACGCGTCTCTGCAGCAGCGGGCCGACGTCGAAGGAGACCGACTTGACGCCGCCGAGGTCGTCCTTGCTCATGCCGTTGTCCTGCAGGTAGGCGTCGAGCATGCCGACCGCCGGCGGCGGGACGCCGACCGTCTTGCCTCTGAGGTCGGCCGGGCTGTCGAGCGTCGTCTCGGGCAGCGCGAAGTAGGCGTACGGATGCGCCTGCAACTGCGCGCCGAACGCCTTCACCGGGATGCCCTGCGACGCGGCCAGCATCACCGGCGGGCTCTCCGCCGCGACGCCGACGTCGGCGCGCCCGGAGGCGACGGTCGAGACGCCGTCGTTGTTGGGGCCGCCGGGGAGGATCTCGACCTCGAGCCCCTCCTCCTCGAAGAAGCCCTGCTTCATCGCGACGACCTCGCCGATCAACCCTTCGTCGACCGTCCAGCCGTACTGCAGCTTCAGCTTCGAGACCTCCTTGGCCTCGCCGCCGCCTCCAGCGGCGGTCGAGGTGGCAGGGCCGCCACCAGAGTCGTCGTCGCCGCCGCAGCCAGAGATGACGACCAGGCCCAGGGTCGCGAGCACGGCCAGGACCAGCAGCCGCAGGGACCGCAGACGCAGCGCACCAATCATCTCTTACTACTCCTTTGGGTTAGTTCAGATCTCTGAACTAGATTCCGTCGGTTGCACGACGACTATGAGCGTAACCCCATGTCGCCGCCATCGCCAGTCGTCCAGCGACGGAGCCGTGGGTGTTGGCCGCGCGGAGCATCGGGCGACCCACCATAGCCATCGCGCTGACATCAACGCGCGCGCGACGCAGTCGATCACCGGGGCATGGTCGCCATCGTCTCCCGCCGTCGCGGCGCACCGCCGCTCGCGGCGCTCGCGCTCGGCCTCGCGCTGGCGCTCCTGCTCGTCCTGCCCGCGGTCGCGACCGCCTGGCCGTCGCGCTACGCGCCGGTCGCCGGCAACCCGGCCGACCGGCTGCGCCACCTGCCGATCGAGGAGGCCGTCTACGACCCGGCGACGCGCTGCGCGAAGCGGCCGAGGCCGGGGACCGAGGCGCTCGTCGCGTGGCTGGAGCAGCATGCCGAGGGCGAGTCGTGGGGCACCTTCCGCTGCGAGCGGTGGGGCAGACGCTCGGCCTCGCTGCACGCCGAGAACCGCGCCGTCGACTGGCACCTCGACGCCTCCACCCCGGCCGGCCGCCGCGAGGCGACGCGGCTGATCGCGCTGCTGCTCGCGCCCGACCGTTCCGGCAACGAGCAGGCGCTCGCGCGGCGGATGGGGATCGAGGAGATCATCTGGGACTGCGGCTACTGGTCGGCCGGGATGGACGGCCACCGCACCTACTCGCCCTGCCTCACGCGCAGGGGCCGGATCAGCCGCAGCGTGAACAAGACGGTCGCCCACCGCGACCACCTCCACATCGGCCTCACCCGCGCGGGCGCGGCGATGGAGACCTCCTTCTGGCGCCGCTGATACGGTAGGCGGCATGTCGTACGAGTTCCTCTAAGAGCAAGCGACGCGCCCAGTCCCACGGCCGAAGCCGCCGTGGCCGCCCGTCGACCCTTCCGAGCCCGGAGGAACTTCCATGCATGCAGCACCCCTGTCCGGCGCGCGACGTCAGAGCGCGCCCGTCCTCGACCGCGACCAGCGCCGGTCGGCACATCTCGTCGCCCGCGACGTGCAGAAGAGCTACGGCGAAGGCGTCGTCGTCGACGGCCTGTCGCTGACCGTCGCCGCCGGCGACCGGCTCGCGATCATCGGCGACAACGGCGCCGGCAAGAGCACGCTGCTGCGACTGCTCACCGGCGCGCTGGAGCCGGACGCCGGCACCGTCGCCTGCACGACCGGCCGCACGCTCGTCGAGCAGGAGCTGCTCGCGCCGCCGGAGGCGACCGTCGCGACGCTGCTGGACGCGACGCTCGTCCGCTCGCACGCGGCGCTGGCGGAGCTGGAGCACGCCGGCGCGGCGCTCGCCGAGGAGCTGCCCGGCGCCGAGGAGCGCTACGCCGACGCACTCGTCGCCGCCGAGGAGCTGGACGCGTGGGACGCCCGCCGCCGGCTGCTCGACGGCCTCGACGCCTTCGACGCCGCCTTCGCGTCCGAGACGCCGCTGCGGCATCTCTCCCCCGGCCAGCGCTACCGGCTGCGGCTCGCCTGCGCGCTGCACGACCCGGAGGGCGCGGTCCTGCTCGACGAGCCGAGCAACCACCTCGACGACCGCGCGCTCGACCGGCTCGCGGAGCGGCTGCGCGACCACGCCGGCATCACCGTGCTCGTCACGCACGACCGCTGGCTGCTCGACGCCGTCGCGACCGCGATGCTCGACCTCGACCCGACCGCCGAGGGCGCCGGGGCGCTGTTCAGCGGCAGCTTCCAGGAGTTCCGCCTGGAGCGCGCCCGGCGGATGCGCAAGTGGCGCGAGCGCTACGAGGCGAGCGTCGAGGCCGAAGGCAGACTGGAGTGGCAGCTCGACGCCGCGCGCACCGCCGCGCCCGGCTCGTGGCGGCCGGCCAAGGGGACCTCGAAGCACGCCCGCTCCAGC
>JAEXXR010000261.1 GCA_023405705.1 Actinomycetes bacterium | reverse complement strand
GGCCGCCGCCGCGCCGTGGCAGCGGGCCGCCGCCGCGCCGGCGGGAGTGATCGGCAGACGGTCGTGCCGCAGGGCGGACGTGCGCTGAGGCGTCATGCCGCGGCCGATGACCGCGACGCGCGCCGCGCCGCGCCGCGGCCGCAGTAAGGGATCTCCTTAAACGACACGCGCCCGCCCGCCTAGACGAGGAAGGCGGCGGGCGGGCGTGTTCGTGTCGTCGGGAGTGCTGGCTCCCGAAGCTCGGTCCGGGCGCGAGGCCCGGGAAGGGCGGCTAGGCGTGCGTGCCGTGCTCGCGGCCGAAGAAGCCGTGGCCGAGGAAGAGCGAGCCGAAGATCGCGCCGCGCGCGTCGGCCGTCCCCTGTGCGATCTCCTCGGTCGTGGTGCGGCGCCGGCGCCGGCTTCCGAGGCCGCGCTCGCGCTCGGCGCGCGCTCGCAGCTCGGCCGCCCGGACGTCGTTCTGGATGGTGGTGAGGGCGGGATTCATTGCCGTTGCTCCTGGATCGGGATTCGACAATGACGACGGTACGGCTGAGGCGAAGCGGACACATCGGGCGGATGCCTGCACTTCGCGACGGCGACGCCTTAGCTGCACCGACCGGGGCCTTACCCCGTGCGGGCCGGAGCGGCGGGGAGAGCGGCTGAGCGGGAGCGGGAGGGGCCGTCGCGCGGCGTCTCCGGCGCGGTCGCGCGTCGCGCGAGGGCCGGGGCGCCTAACCTGTACCGGCCCATGGCCGACCAGTCCAAGATCCGCAACTTCTCGATCATCGCCCACATCGACCACGGGAAGTCGACCCTGGCCGACCGCATCCTCGAGGTCACCAAGACCGTCGAGCAGCGCGACATGAAGGCGCAGCTGCTCGACTCGATGGACCTCGAGCGGGAGCGCGGCATCACGATCAAGGCCCAGGCCGTGCGTGTGATGTTCGAGGCCGACGACGGCGAGACCTACCAGCTGCACCTGATCGACACGCCCGGCCACGTCGACTTCTCTTATGAGGTGTCGCGCTCGCTGGCCGCCTGCGAGGGCGCGCTGCTGGTCGTCGACGCCTCCCAGGGCGTCGAGGCGCAGACGCTCGCGAACACCTACCTCGCGATCGACGGCGGGCTGGAACTGGTCCCGGTCCTGAACAAGATCGACCTGCCGGGCGCCGAGCCCGAGCGCGTCGCCGGCGAGGTCTCCGACCTGCTCGGCGAGGACCCCGACGACGTGCTGCGGATCAGCGCGAAGACCGGCATGGGCGTCAACGAGGTGCTCAACCGCGTCGTCAAGAACGTCCCGCCGCCGGCCGGCGACCCCGACGCGCCGCCGCGGGCGCTGATCTTCGACTCCGAGTTCGACCAGTACCGCGGCGTGATCGCCTACATCCGCGTCGTCGACGGCACCTTCAGAAAGGGCGAGGGGATCCGCGCGATGGCGGCCGGCACCGAGGCCGAGATCGACGACATCGGCTACTTCAACCCGCGCATGACGGCCGCGACCGAGCTCGGCCCGGGCGAGGTCGGCTACCTGATCACCGGCATCAAGGACGTCTCGCTGCTGCGCGTCGGCGACACGCTGACGACGAGAAGACAGACCGCGACCGAGGCGCTCCCGGGCTACCAGGACGTCAAGTCGATGGTCTTCTGCGGCCTCTTCCCGATCGACTCCGACGACTACCCGGACCTGCGCGACGCGCTCGAGAAGCTGACGCTGAACGACGCCGCGCTGTCGTGGGAGCCGGAGACCTCGGAGGCGCTCGGCTTCGGCTTCCGCTGCGGCTTCCTCGGCCTGCTGCACATGGACATCGTCCGCGAGCGGCTGGAGCGCGAGTACGACCTCGAGCTGATGACGACGATGCCGTCGGTCGAGTTCGAGGTCGAGCTCGTGACCGGCGAGACGGTCGAGGTCCACAACCCGTCCGACATGCCGGACCCGACGAAGATCAGAGAGATCCGCGAGCCGTACATCAAGGCGAGCATCCTCACGCCGAAGGAGTACGTCGGCACGATCATGGAGCTGTGCCAGGACAAGCGCGGCACCCACTCCGGCATGCAGTACCTCTCGACCGATCGCGTCCAGCTGGAGTACGAGCTGCCGCTGGCCGAGATCGTGCTCGACTTCTTCGACCAGCTGAAGTCGCGCACGCGCGGCTACGCCTCGCTCGACTACGAGCTGACGGGCCTGAGAACGAGCGACCTCGTGAAGCTCGACATCCTCCTCTCCGGCGACCCGGTCGACGCGCTGTCGATGGTCGTCCACCGCAGCAAGGCGCACGACGTCGGGCGCGTGCTGGCGGAGAGACTGAAGGAGAAGATCCCGCGCCAGCAGTTCGACGTGCCGATCCAGGCCGCCATAGGCTCCCGCGTCGTCGCCCGCGAGACGGTCAAGGCGTACCGCAAGGACGTCGTCGCGAAGTGCTACGGCGGCGACATCTCGCGCAAGCGCAAGCTGCTGGAGAAGCAGAAGAAGGGCAAGGCGCGGATGAAGCAGGTCGGCCGCGTCGAGGTGCCGCAGGAGGCGTTCCTCGCGGTGCTCGAGCTCGGCGACACCAGATAGCGCGCCCGGCCCGGCGCCGTCGCGCGGGGCGAGCTGTCAGCATCCCGGCGCGATGACGCCCCTGAGCGACGAGCAGCGGCGCGCGCGCCGCGAGCAGGCC
>JAEXXR010000208.1 GCA_023405705.1 Actinomycetes bacterium | reverse complement strand
GTCTTCATCAGCCGCCCGATCGCCTCGGTCGCGCCGCGCGGCAGCAGCGCGCTGCCGCGGATCGTGCGGCCGATCGAGCGCGGCACGAAGACGTCGTGGCGCGGCTGCTCGAGCGCGGCGACGATCTCGGCGGCGACGTCCTCGGGCTCGACGACCGCGACGCCGCGGCCCTTCTGCAGGCCGGCCGCCAGCCGCGTTCTGACCGGGACCGGCATCACGACGCTCGTCTCGACGCCGCTGCCGCGGATCTCGGCGCGGATCGCCTCCGTCAGCCCGACGACGGCGAACTTCGTCGCCGAGTAGGTCGCGCCGCCGGGGATGCCGGCCTTGCCGGCGGTCGAGGCGACGTTGACGAGATGGCCGGTGCGGCGCGGCAGGAACCGCTTCAGCGCCAGCTTCGAGCCGGTCGCGACGCCGCGCAGGTTGATGTCGATCTGCCGCTCGGTGACGGCGTCGTCCTCGTCGGCGAACGAGCCGAGCAGCATGATCCCGGCGTTGTTGATCAGCACGTCGAGCGGGCCGAGCTGCTGCTCGACCTGCTCGAGGAAGCGCCCGAACGAGGCGCGGTCGGTGACGTCGAGCTGGAGGCCGACGACGCCGGCGCCCAGCTCGCGGGCCGCCTGCTCCGTGGCGGGGAGGTCGAGGTCGCCGATCGCGATCTTCGCGCCCCTGCGGGCCAGCGCGGCCGCGGTCGCGCGCCCGATGCCGCGCGCGCCGCCGGTGATCGCGACGACCTTGCCGGCGAGGTTGCGGGGTTGCTTTGCCATCGAGCGGGTCCTCCTCATGGATGGAGACTGGCCAGGCAGCCAGTCTCGCGGGAACGGCTTCCGGACGCAACCCACTAGCATCCGCGCGATGGCCACCGCCCACCTCGCCTGTCTCGACGGCGTCGTCCTCCCGGCCGCGGAGGCGATGATCCCGGCGACCGACGAAGGGCTCCTGCGCGGCGACGGGGTCTTCGAGGTCCTGCGGCTCTACGAGGGCCGTCCGTTCGCGCTCGCCGACCATCTCGCCCGCCTGGAGCGCTCGGCCGCCAACCTCCGCCTGCCGCTCGACGTCGACGCGATCCACGCCGACGTCGCCGAGCTGCTCACCGCTGCCGGGACCGGGCCCGAGCACGGGTGCCTGCGGATCGTCGTCACGCGCGGCGGTCGCCGGCTGCTGCTGACCGAGGAGCTGCCGGACAACCCGCCGGAGATCCGGCTCGGGACGGTCACCTACGCCCCGCCGCGGATCCTCGACGGCGTCAAGTCGCTGTCCTACGGCGCCAACATGCTCGCCTCGCGCGTCGCGCGCGAGGCCGGCTACGGCGAGGCGCTGCTCGTCACGCCGCACGGCCGCGTGCTGGAGGCGCCGACCTCGACGCTCTTCTGGGTCCTCGACGGCGAGTTGGAGACGACGCCGCTGGAGGAGCACGTGCTCGCCTCGATCACCCGCGCCCGCGTGATCGAGCTGACCGGCGCACGCGAGCGCGCCCGTACGCTCGACGAGGTGAAGGGCGCGCAGGAGGCCTTCCTCGCCTCGACCACCCGCGAGGTCCAGCCCGTCGCCGCGATCGACGACGCCGAGCTGTCGGCCGGTCCGCTCACGCGCGACGTCGCCATCCGACTGCACCGGCGGATCCGCGCCGAGCTGGCCGCCTGAGCGGCCGACGACCCAGGAGAGGAATCAGATGCGCGTCCTGACCGTGATCGGCAACCGCCCGCAGTTCATCAAGGCCTCGGCGGTCTCCTCGCGGCTGCGCGCCCGCGCCCAGGAGATCACCGTCCACACCGGGCAGCACTACGACCGCGAGCTGTCCGAGGTCTTCTTCGACGAGCTGAAGCTGCCCCCGCCCGAGCACCTGCTCGGGATCGGCGGCGGCACGAACACCGACCAGACGGCGCGGATGCTGGCCGCCCTCGGCCCGTTGCTGGCCGATCTGCGCCCCGACGCGGTGCTCGTC
This sequence comes from Actinomycetes bacterium, assembly GCA_023405705.1. Next base: position 693 of record JAEXXR010000208.1, on the reverse strand, counting down.
TACGGCGACACCAACTCGACGCTCGCAGGCGCGCTCGCGGCCGTGCAGGCGGGGATCCCGGTCGCGCACGTTGAGGCCGGGATGCGCTCGTTCGACCGCGCGATGCCGGAAGAGGTCAACCGCGTCGTCACCGACCACCTCTCGACGCTGCTGCTGGTGCCGTCGCAGACGGCCGTCGACAACCTCGCGCGCGAGTCGGTGCCGGGACGGGTCGAGAACGTCGGCGACGTGATGGTCGACGTCGCGACGCTGCTGCAGCCGGCCTGCCGCGCCCGCACCGAGACGCTTGCGCCCTACGGCGTCGAGCCCGGCGGCTACCTGCTCGCGACGGCGCACCGGGCCGGCAACGTCGACGACCCGGCGCGGCTGGCGCAGCTGGTCGACCTGCTGCTGTCGCTGCCGGCGCCGGTCGTGCTGCCGCTCCACCCGCGCACGCGCGCACGGCTGGAGGCCGCCGACCTGCTGCGCGCCGTCGAGGCGGCGCCGCACGTCCACCTCGCGCCGCCGCTCGGCTACCTCGACTTCACCGCGCTGCTCTGCAACGCGCGGGCGGTCGTGACCGACTCCGGCGGCGTGCAGAAAGAGGCCTATCTCGCCGCCGTGCCGTGCGTGACGATGCGCCCCAGCACCGAGTGGGTCGAGACGGTCGAGGCCGGCTGGAACGTGCTCGTCGACCTCGACGCAGAGCAGGCG
>JAEXXR010000035.1 GCA_023405705.1 Actinomycetes bacterium | reverse complement strand
GAGCTCGCCGCCGGCCGCGACCGCGAGCGCGCCGGCCGCGAGCCACTCGCCGACGTTCGCGGCGGAGACGCCGCCGGTCGGCAGGAAGCTCAGGTCGGGGAACGGGGCGCGCAGGCCCTTCAGCAGGCCGGGGCCGCCGAGCGAGCCGGGGAACAGCTTCACGACGTCGACCGGCAGACGGCGGGCGCGCATCACCTCGGTCGGCGTGACGGCGCCGGCCATCACGACCGCGCCGGTCGCCGCCATCGCCTCGACCAGCTCGTCGTCGAGGCCCGGCGAGACGAGGTACGACGCGCCGGCCTCCACGGCCTCGGCCGCCTGCGGCGGGTCGAGCAGCGTGCCGGCGCCGAGCACGACCGCGTCGCCGTGCCGCTCGCGGATCGCGCGCAGCGCGCCCGGCACGTCGGGCGTCGAGTAGGCCACCTCGATGCCGCGCACGCCGCCGGCGACGAGCGCGTCGGAGGCGGCGACGGCCGCCTCGGGCGACGGCGCGCGCAGGACGGCGAGCACGCCGGCGTCGCGCAGGCGGTCGAGCGTGACGGAGCGGTCGGGAAGAGGGGTCATGCGGTCTCCTGCTGAGGGGTGTGCGAAGAGGGCGCGGCCTCGCCGGGCGCGTCCGCGGCGTCGGTCGCGAGCGCGGCGTCCGCGCGGGCGGGTGCGATCGAGGAGGCGGCCGCGTCGAGCGCCACGGCGCGCCGCTCGGCCGAGGAGCGGTAGATCGCGTCGAGCACGGCGATCACGTCGCGGGCCTGGCGCAGCGGGGCCTGATCCGGCGCGGCGCCGGACGACAGCCGGTCGAGCACGTCGTCGAGCTGGCGCTCGTAGGCGGGGTCGGGGACGAGCGTCAGCTCGTGGCCGGCGGGACTCGGCCACGCCTGCGTCGTGCAGCCGGCGGGGAGGCCGGCGGCGGCCGTGCGCAGCTCCAGCTCCAGCGCCGGCGGCACGGGCCGGACCTTCAGCGTGCCGTTCGTCCCCTGGAACTCCAGCCACCAGTTGTGGACCCAGTCCGACGACTCCCACGCCGTCACGTCGAGCGTCGCCAGCAGGGTCGGGTAGCGCAGGACCGCGGCGCCGACGTCCTCGTACATCAGCGCGCCGACGCCGCTCTCGTCGTAGGGCAGCGGGTCGGCGAAGAGGTCGCGCTTGACGACGTCGGAGCGGACGCGCGTGCCGGCCGGCAGCCGCTCGACGAACCCGGTCACCTCCTCCGGGACCCCGAGCGCGTCGACGATCAGCTGGAGCATGTGGCAGCCCTCGGTGAAGACGACGCCGCCGAGGTCGCCGAGGACGCTCTGCCACAGCTCGTCGCCGCAGCCGATCGGGCAGCCGCAGTTGAAGCGCGCGAGCGTGATCTGACCGAGCGCGCCGCTCTCCAGCACCTCTCGCATCCGTGAAACAGAAGGCGAGTAGTCGAGCTGGTAGGCGATCTGCACGTCGACCGCGGTCCCGGCGAGCCCGTCGACCATCCGCTCGATCTCGGCCAGCCCGGGCGCGCCCGGCTTCTCCAGCAGCAGCGAGCGGACGTGCGGCGCGGCGCGCAGCGCCAGCTCCGGCATCTCGGTGTCGAGCGCCTCGCTGACGAGCAGGTCGGGTCTCAGCGCCAGCAGCTCGTCCAGGGAAGCGAAGCGACGCAGCCCGGTCTCGCGCGCGAACCGCTCCGCGATCGCTTCGTCGGCCTCGTGGAAGCCGACCAGCGAGATCCCGTCGCGCGCCTGCAGCTGGGCGACGCGCACGAAGACGTGCGGGTGACGGACGCCGGCGACGGCGGCGGTCAGGCCCATCAGTACGGCGCGCCGAAGGCGAGGTAGCGGCGGGGGTTGCGCACGAGCAGCGTCTCGACGATCTCGTCGACTCTCTGCTCGTCATACCCGCGCTCGCCCAGCTCGCTGCGCAGCCGCGGGATCCACGACTCCAGCACGTATCTGAGGCCGGGCCCGCGCTCGTAGGACCACAGGTCCGACTGGCGTGCGAGGTCGCCGCCGACGAGCAGCTGCTCCAGGTGGCCGGCCTCGATGAGCGCGATCGTCGCGTCGATGCGGTCGGACTCGGGGCCGTACTTGACCTTGGAGAGCTGGTCGAAGGAGAGGAAGACGCCGGTCGCGGCGACCTGGCGGTGGTACCAGGGGTCGACGTTGCGCGTGAGGTGGGCGATCGCGAGGCGGCGCAGGTCGACGCCCTCCTCGCGCATGATCTCGACCTGCTCCAGCGCCATCGTCCCCGCCTCGGTGTGCGAGTGCAGCGGCGCGCCGGTGCGGCGGTGGGCGCGGGCGGCGGCGCGGGCGACGCGCTCCTCGGCCTCCGAGATCTGGTTGTAGCCGGTGCCGAACTTGATCACGCCGCCGCGGACGCCGCTGTCGCCGATCCCCTCCTCGACCTCGCGCACCATCAGCTCCTCGTACTGCTCGACCGTCCAGTCGCCGGCGCGGTCGCGGAACCAGAGGCCCTTGTTGAAGCCGGCGGTCGCGACGATCTGCACGCCGGTCGCCTCGGCGATCCGCTTCAGCGCGGCGGCGTCGCGGCCGTAGTCCCACGCGGTCGCCTCGTACATCGAGACGCCGCCGGCGGCGCGGAACAGCCGCGCCTCCTCGACCGCCTTCTGCTCGTCGAGGATGACGAGGTCGGGGTCCTTCTCGGCCATCCACTGCGGAGGCGTGGCGATCAGGTGCTCGTGCGCGTAGGTGACGCCGAGCTGCGCGGGGTCGATGTCCCCGGTGACGGTGCGGATCATGGGAGGGCGCCTCCTGGGCGTGCTTGCGAAGCGGGGGCCGGCGCCGCGCCGCGCCGGGCGTAGGCGAGCGCGAGCTCGCGCGCGTCGCGGTGGCGCGCGCGGCGCGCCTGC
>JAEXXR010000120.1 GCA_023405705.1 Actinomycetes bacterium | reverse complement strand
CTCCTGCGCCGCGCGACGCGACGTCCGCCCGCACCCGCGCCATCGCCGCGGCGGTCACCGCCGCGTGTGAGCGCTCGTCTGCGCCCAGCTGCTCGCGCACGAGGTCGGGCTCGAGGTAGGGCAGGGGGTAGAGCAGCGTTCCCGCCAGCTCGACCGGCGCGCCGATCCGCGTCGGGTCGGTCGCGACGTGGACGCCGGCTCTCGCCAGCAGCCGGCCGCCGAAGCCGAGCCGCGCCGCCGAGTCGTGGTTGCCGGAGATCAGCACGACCGGCGCGACCTCCGCCAGCCGCGACAGCGCCTCGTCGGCCAGCCGCACCGCGTCGACCGGCGGCAGCGCGCGGTCGTAAAGGTCGCCGGCGATCACGACGCCGTCGACCTGCGACGAGCGCGCCAGCTCGACGAGGTGGTCGACGAAGGCGGCCTGGGCGGCCATCAGGTCCTCGCCGTGGAAGGCGCGGCCGAGATGCCAGTCAGCGGTGTGGAGGAGGCGTGCCATCTGCCCCCAGCACGATGCCGGGCGGACCGGATGGAACCGGCCCGCCCAACGGCCTCCAAGTCCCGCCCGACGGCCTCCAAGCAACCATTGCGCGTCGCCCGCGCACGTGCCGCGCGGAGCCGCGCACGCATCGTGGCCGCGGTCTGCGACAAACGAGCGCAGAGAGCAGCGCCACGCGCGCGCTTCCTCGTGGAAGCGCGCGCGAACCGTCGGCTATCTCACCAGTCTCGTCACGAAGACCGAGACCGCTCTGATCTCCTCGGGGCTGAGCGTGTCTCTGAACGCCGGCATCCCGCCGCCGCCGTTGGCGACCTGTCTCTCGACCGCGCCGAGGTCTCTCGCCGACGGGATCGTCGTCAGGTCCGGGCCGCCGTTGCCGCCGGCACCGTCGGCGCCGTGGCAGACCGAGCAGTCGTCGGAGAAGATCTGCGCGCCGTCGACGACCTGTCTCGCGCCGCCGCCCTCGGAGGACTCCGTCGTTCTGTCGGCGTCGGGCTCGATCGTCGTCGCCTCTCTCTCGACCTCGCCGGTGCCGGCCTCGCCGGCGTGCTCGATCGCTCTCGACGCCGCGCCGGGCGCCACCGGGCCGATTCTGCCGTCGAGCGAGAAGACCCAGAGGCTGTCGCCGTGCGCCGTGCCCGCGAGCGAGTTGCCGCCGGCGTAGAAGGCGATCATCTGTCTGCCTCTGTGCTCGAAGATCGCGGGCGTCGAGTTGGCCCCGGCGCCGGTCTGGAATCTCCACAGGATCTCGCCCGTGGAGGCGTTGAACGCCTGCAGCTCGCCGTTGTTGCGACCGACGAAGACGAGGTTGCCGGCGGTCGAGGTCGTGCCGGAGTAGCAGGCGTCGTTGGTGCCGGTGAATCTTCTGCTCCAGGCGATCTCACCGGTCGTCACGTCCTGCGCGACGAGGACGCCCGGGTAGGTGCCGAAGCCCTGCAGCGTGAAGACGGACGAGAGGTACTGTCTGCCCGGGATCGGTCTCGACGGGCCCTCGGTCATGTAGCCGGCGAAGGTGTCCGCGCCGCATATGTAGACCATGTTGGTCGTGCGGTTGAACGACGACGGCGGCCAGTTGGTCCCGCCGGAGGGGCCGGGCTTGATCACCTTCGGGGTCGAGCCGAACGGCTCGTACATCTCTCTCGCGACCTCGACTCTGACTCTTCTTCTGCCTCTCGTCTGGGAGTCGAGGATCCCCTGGATGATCGCGACCTGCTCGTCGGTGATCTCGTGCGGCACGAACGGGGGCGTGTCGGGGAACGGCTGCGTGTCGGCCGTCTGCTGTCTCGCCTTGTCCTGCATCACAGGTCTGTCGGTGATGCCGTGGATCGGTCTGCCGGTCTCGCGGTCGAGCATGTACAGCCAGCCGGTCTTGGAGGGCTGCGAGAGGCCCTTGACCTCTCTGCCGTCGACCTCGGCGTCCCACAGCACGACCGGGCTGGGCGCGTCGTAGTCCCAGATGTCGTGTCTGACCTGCTGGAAATGCCACTTGTGTCTGCCGGTGGTCGCGTCGAGCGCGACGATCGAGGCGCCGTAGAGGTTGTCGCCGGCGCGGTTGACGCCGTTCAGGTCCGGCGCGACGTTGCCGGTCGAGAAATAGAGCGTGTTCAGCTCGGGGTCGACCGCCGGCGTCTGCCAGATCGGGGCGCCGCCGTTTCTCCATGCGTCGTTGTCGGGCCAGGTCTCGCTGCCGGGCTCGTTCGGCGCGGGGATCGTCCAGAAGCGCCAGTCGAGCTTGCCGGTTCTGGCGTCGACCGCGGTCAGCCGCCCGCGGATGCCGTACTCGCCGCCGGAGACGCCGGTGTAGACGCGGCCGTCGTAGTACAGCGGCGCGTTCGTCAGCGTCTCGCCGTTTCTCCAGTCGCCGACCGTGTATTCCCACTCCTTCTGCCCGGTGCGCTGGTCGATCGCGATCAGCTTGCCGTCGAGCTGCGCGCTGTAGACCATGCCGTCGCCGACCGCGACGCCGCGGCTGGTCCAGCCGCAGCAGATCGTGTCGATGTTCTGCGGGATGCCGGACTCGTACTTCCACAGCCGTCTGCCGTCCTCGACGGCGTTGGCGAAGACGTCGTTGTTGCCGGTGACGGTGTAGATGACGCCGTCGTAGACGACCGGCGTCGCCTCGGCCGAGTACTTCGCGGCGGTGCCGGATCTGTCGAAGCGGGCCTCCCAGAGGCCTCTCACCTGCGCGATGTTTCTGTCGTTGATCTGGGTGAGCGGCGAGTAGCGCTGGTTGGACAGCGAGCCGCCGTTGGTGAGCCAGTTGGAGCGCGGGAGCGCGGCCAGCGTCGCTCTGTCGAAGGCCGGCGCCGGTCTGATCGAGACGCCGATCCCCTCGGAGGCCGCGGCTGTGTCGGGGTTGCCGTCCGCCGGTCTCGTCGCCGCCGTCACGACCGTCGTGACCGTCTTCTCGTTGCCGGTGAAGTGCCCGATCAGGTACCCGGCGAGGACCGAGATGCCGAAGCCTATCGCGACCGTCGTGGCTACGACGATGCCCCAGAAGGCACCGCTGCCGCCGTCGTTGCCCATCTCAACGCTCCGTTTCCTCCGCGGCGGTCGGCCGACCGCGCGCGGTACGTGCCTACCCGCTCGCGCGGGAGGGGCAGCCCGAGGTGGTCAGAATGCGGCGTATCGGCGCTCGCGGCGAAGCGAGTGCGGAGGAGGGGCGGGCGGCGCCGCTCAGCAGGCC
>JAEXXR010000087.1 GCA_023405705.1 Actinomycetes bacterium | reverse complement strand
CCGCCGGCCGACCCCGGCTGGGACGACCGCTGGGCCGGCGATCCCGGTGCGGCCGATCCGGGCGGCTGGGACGGTCCCGGCGCCGACGACGAGAGCGCCTACTGGGCCTCGGTCGCCGACGCCGATCCGGGCTCCGAGTGGTCGCCGGGAGCGGGGACGGGCCACGCCGGTGCGGCGGCCGCCCGGGTCCCCGCGACGACCGTCAGAGCCGAGCGCGACTTCCTCGCGCTGTGCGTCGCCCAGCCGCGCGACGGCGCGACCGCGCTCGCGTGGATCGACCCGGACGAGCACCTGACGAGCGCGATAGCCCGCCGCTGCGCCTTGCACCTCCGCGAGCCCGGCCGGCTGGAGTCGCCGATGGACAACGCCCCCGACGGCGACGTCGAGCAGTTCCTCTTCGAGCTGGTGCGCGACGCGGGGGAGAGCGGCGCGACCTCCGCCAGCCTCGAGCACGCGCGCCTCGTACTGGAGCTGTCGCGGATCGCCCGCGCCGTCGCCCGCGCCAAGGCCGAAGGCACCGGCGGCATCACCACCCTGAAGCGAGCCGAGGGCGACGTGCGCAGGCAGCTCGCCGAGCTGAGCGAGCAGATCCAGGCGGCCGGTTAGCGCGCAGCGCCGGAGCCGCGCGTGGAGGTCGCCAGAGCGTGTCCGTCTGGATGCGCTGCACGCACGCAGGGAACGGGCACCGCCCGTCGGCGGCACCGCCCTGAACGACGAAAGCCCCGCATATGCGGGGCTTCGGTTTGAGGCTCCCCGGGTTGGACTCGAACCAACAACCCTTCGGTTAACAGCCGAATGCTCTGCCAATTGAGCTACCGGGGATCGTGCGGCTTGGGCATGGTAGCGGTTTGCGGGCGCGCGGTGTCGGCCACCGGGGTCGCGGCCGCAAGGCGTGCGATAGATTCAGCATAGATGCAAGCTGTCGACCTCTCGCGCCCGTCGCGTCGCGCATGGCTGGTGTGGGGCGTCGGGGCGATGCTCTACTTCACCGCCGTCTTCCACCGGATGGCGCTCGGCGTCGCCGGGCTGCGGGCCGAGCAGCGGCTCGGCTTCGAGCACGAGGTGCTCGCCAGCTTCACCGCGCTGCAGTTCCTGATCTACCTGCTGATGCAGATCCCGGCCGGGCTCGCCGCCGACCGGATCGGACCGCGCCGGACGCTCGCCGCCGGCCTCGCCGCGATCGCGCTCGGCGAGCTGGTCTTCGCCGTCGCGCAGAGCATCGGCCCGGCGATCGCCGGCCGCGCGCTGATCGGCTTCGGCGACGCGATCATCCTGATCAACGTGCTGCGCCTGACGCAGGCGTGGTTCCCGTCGCGGATGGGCTCGCTGCTGGCGGCGCTGACCGGCGTCGTCGGCGCGCTCGGGCAGCTGCTCGGGACGATCCCGCTGCAGCTCGCGCTCGACCACCTCGGCTGGACGGCGACCTTCGCCGGCAGCAGCGCGGCGACGCTGCTGCTGATGGTCGTCGCCTTCGCCGTCATCCGCGACCGGCCGCCGGGCGTGCCCGCTCCCGCCGCCGGCGTCCACGCCGCGATCGGCGCGACGCTGAGGGCCGCCTGGGCCCGTCCCGGCACCCGGCACGGCTTCTGGGCCCACCTCGGCCTGATGGGGCCGTTCCAGGTGCTCAGCGCGCTGTGGGGCGCGCCGTTCCTGATCGAGGGCCAGCAGTTCGACGAGCGGACGGCCGCCGCCTACCTGCTCGTGCTGTCGGCCGGCTTCGCCGTCGGCGGCCCCTTCATCGGCCGCGTCGCCGATCGCAGCCCGCGCGCGCAGAACCGCACGCTGCTGCTGCTCAACGCGATCGTGCTGTCGTTCTGGGTCGCGATCCTGCTGTGGCCCGACGTCGACGACGTCCCCAGAGCGCTGCTGCTCGCCGCCTACGCGCTCTGCGGCGCGGGCGCGGCCGGCGGGATGGTCGCCTTCGACCTCGGCCGCCGCGAGAACCCGCCCGAGGCGGCCGGCGCGGCGACCGCGATCGTCAACTGCGGCGGCTTCAGCTGCGCGATCGTCGCGCTGCTGCTCGCCGGCCTGATCCTCGGCGCCGACCCGGACGCCACCCGCTTCCGCGTCGCGCTCGCGCCGATGCTCGCCTTCTCCGCGCTCGCCGTCGTGCAGGCGCTCCGCTACACCCGCCAGCGCGAGCGGCGCGACGCCGCCGCCGACGCGGACGCCGCCACAGCACCCGCCGCAGAGCCCGCTGCAGCGCTCTCCGCGACCTCGTAGACTCGCCCCGACGACCGACGTGGGGGACGGCATGACGAAGGGGGACCGAGGCGCGTGCAGTTTCCGGCGCTCAAGCCACAGCAGCTGCTCGCGGTCCTGCGGCGGGAGCCGCTCGGCTACGAGATCCTGCGCCAGAAGGGGTCGCACCGGCGCCTGCGCTCGCGCAACGGGCACCCGGACATCGGCTTCTCCTTCCACGACGGCACTACGATCCCACCGGGCCTCGTGAAGAAGGTCCTTGTCGGGGACGTCGGGCTGAGCGAAGATGAGGCGAGGAAACTGCTCTGATGAGAACTGCGCAGCTGATCTACCACTCCGAGCCCGAGGGCTGGTGGGCCGCATCGCCGGACCTGCCCGGCTACTCGGCCGCGGGCGCGACCTTCGAGGAGGTCCGCGGGCTCGTCCGTGAGGGCGCGCCGTGGTGGGCGGAGGAGCAGCTCGACCTGCATCATCTGGTGCCCGGCCCGCGCTCCTGGTGGAGCTCGCCGAGCGTCGGTCAGCGCGCCCGCCTCGAGCTGGCGGCGCCCGGCCCCAACCCCGGACTGTCGATCCGCCCCAGCGGCGGTTTCCTGAAAGCGGCGTGAGAAAGACATGGAAGCTGATCTCCTCCTCTGCGACCACGCGGAGGCCATCAACGGCAAGCTCTACATCATGGGCGCCGCCTGGAACATGCTCCAGGCCCCCAACCAGGCGATCACGGTCGCGCTGGCGATCGTCGTGAAGGTCGGCTGGGACGAGGCCGACCAGAGCCACGAGCTGGTCGCCGAGCTGCTCGACGCCGACGGCGAGCGGATCGTCGTCAACGGCGAGCCGGTCGCCCCGAGCGGCCGTTTCGAGCTCGGCCGACCGGCCGGCGTCAAGCCCGGCTCGACGCTCAACATGCCGCTCGCCTTCAACCTCACCGGTCTGGTTCTCGGTGTGGGCCAGTACGAGTGGCGCCTCACGATCGACGGCGAGACGGTCGCCCGCGCACCGTTCGCGGTGGTCGAGCCGTTCGGCGTCGCGTAGGCTCGCCTCGACGGCAGCCGAACGCAGCGTCGACCGAGGAGGAGACCTGAGGTGAAGCTCTACGTGTGCTGGGGGACGTTCAACGTCCCCGCCCGCAGACATCCGTGCCGGGACGCGCTCGACGCGCTGAAGTCGGCCGGCTACGACCCGGAGGTCGTCAAGGCCTACGGCTTCGGCGCCTTCCCGGACGCGCTCAACGCCACCTCGGGCCGCCGCGAGGTCAAGCAGCTCAGCGGCCAGTCGTGGGTCCCGATGCTCGTCACCGACGACGGCGACGCGATCCACGACTCGAAGAAGATCATCGCCTGGGCGGCCGCGCACCCCGCGGCCGACTCGGGCCGCGTCGGCGCCGCCGACGCGCACTGAGCGGCTG
>JAEXXR010000084.1 GCA_023405705.1 Actinomycetes bacterium | reverse complement strand
GTCCCAGGTCGCGACGGTCAGCACGGTCGACGCCGACACCCTCGCGGAGGCGGCGAGCTCGACCGCCTGCTCGATCGTCGCGGCGGTGTCGAGCACGCGCCGCGCGACGACGTGGACCGGCACGCCGGGCGGGCCGCCGTCGGCGACGTGGCCGAGGATGTTGAAGTGGAGGCCGAGGCCGGCGTCGTTGAGGCCGATCTTGCCGACGATCCCGTGCTCGGTGAACAGCCGCACGGCGCGCCCGGCGGCGGTCTGCAGGCGCAGCGCGAGCGAGTTGCCGCGCAGATGGTCGTACCAGTCCCACGTCTGCACGGTCTGCGGCGGCGCGCCCTCCGGCAGCAGCACCGCCGTCGAGCACTCCGGGGCGGTCACGGCCAGCGCGGCGAGCAGCTCGGTGCGGCCGTTGAGCGCGCCGGCCTGCCACGGCTCCAGCCCGCTGCCGGCGGCGATGCCGGCGATCTCCTCGCCCAGCTCGGGCGCCCACGCGGCGACCTGCTCCAGCACCCGCTCGCCGGCGTCGCGGACCTGCGCGTCGCGCGCGCCGGAGACGGCGAAGAGGCGGGCGTAGCCCTCCCACGTGCGGCCGATCGGCTCGCGCCAGGCGGCGCCGATCGCCTCGCCGCGGGCGCGCGGGTCGCGCTCGGCGCAGTCGAAGACGGGGACGGTCACGCCGGCACCGTCGGGGTCAGCTGACAGCCGGTCGCGACCGAGGCGTAGTCGAGCATCAGGTCGATCGCCTGCGCGCGGTCGAAGCTGATCCCGGTCAGCACGTGGAAGGCGTAGGAGTCCTCCAGCGCCACGAGGTGGTGGGCGATCTTTGCCGCGGGCTGGATCAGCTCGAAGATGCCGAGCCCGGCGCCGGTCGAGAGGACCGACTGGTACAGCGGGACGTTGCGGTCGTATTGCGTCTTCCACAGCATCCGGTAGTTGGGAGAGCGGCGCGCGAGGCCGGTGAACTCGTACAGGAGCGCGTACAGCTCGTCGTCGGGACCGGTCGCGATGCCGTTCTCGATCACGGCGACCAGCTGCTCGCGCGGCCCGTCGATCTCCTCGATCAGCCTCCAGCGCTGCGTCGCGAAGCGCGAGGTCGCCTCGTCCTGCACCTGCTGCAGGAGGTCGTCGAGCGTCGGGTAGTAGTAGGTGATCGATCCGGGCGACATCCCCGCCGCGGCCGCGATGTCGCGGACGCCGACCGCTTCGAGGCCGTGCTCGACGATCGAGCGCCTGGCCGCGTCGATGATCTGCTGCCGTCGCAGCGTCTGGATTCGTGAGCGCGCCATCGCCGCCGATCATACGCGGAAAGCGGGCGCCGTGGGCGAGAATTTTCTTAGACACTCGTACGAAATTCTTCACGGTGAGCCTGTCCGGGTGTCAAGAGTTCCTAGTTACGACGGGCTAGCGCGCGATTTTCTTGACACGATCGGAAGCCGCTGCTTTGCTGTTTCGTACGAAAAACGCAGGGCCTGAGGTGGCACGCCCCAGGCAGCGTCCCTTTCGCCGCACCGATGAGAGAGAAGCCCTGATGCAGACGTACGAGGTCGTCGTGACCCAGCTCACGCTCGAAGCCGACGCGGTCGTGTCCGTGCGGCTCCAGCGCCCCGACGGGGCGCCGCTGCCGGCGTGGGAGCCGGGTGCGCACGTCGATCTGATGCTGCCGGTGGGGATCGCGCGGCAGTACTCGCTGATCGAGTCGCCGGCCGACTTCTCCTCCTATCGGGTCGCGGTGCTGCAGCAGCCGGCGAGCCGGGGCGGCAGCGAGTACGTCCACGTCTTCCTGCGGCCGGGGCAGCGGGTGCGGGTGAGCGCGCCGCGCAACCACTTCGTCCTGGACCCGGCGCCGTCGTATCTGCTGATCGGCGGCGGGATCGGGATCACGCCGCTGCTGTCGATGGCACGCGACGCGCAGGCCCGCGGCATCCCCTTCGCGCTCCACTACGGCGGTCGCAGCCGCACGACGATGGCGTTCTGGCGCGAGCTGGTCGACGCGCACGGCGGCGCCGTCCAGGTGTGGCCCGACGACGAGGAGCGGCGCCTCCCGCTGGAGCGGCTGCTCGCCCGCCGCGAGGAGGGCCGGCTGCTCTACGCCTGCGGTCCGCAGCCGCTGATCGACGCCGTCCGCGCGGTCGCCGCCGAGCACGGCTGGCCGGAGCAGGACGTCCGCTTCGAGCGGTTCGCGCCGACGGTGCGCGAGCACGGCCCGGACCGTCCGATCGCGGTCGAGGCGCGGCGCAGCGGCGTCGAGGTCGCGGTCGAGCAGGACGAGAGCGTGCTCGACGCGCTGCTGCGGGCCGGGGTCGGGATCTCCTCGTCGTGCAGATCGGGGGTCTGCGGCGCCTGCCAGGTCGGCGTGCTGGAGGGCGAGCCCGAGCACCGCGACGACATCCTCACGAGCGCGCAGCAGGCGGCGAACGACACGATGCTGCCGTGCGTCTCGCGCGCCTGCGGCGAGCGGCTGGTGCTCGATGTCTGACGGCCACGGCTTCCGCCGGCTCGACCTCGGCGCGATCCGCGACGCGATCGGCCACCCGCACGCCTCGACGGTCGAGAAGGTCGCCGACCGCATCGGCGAGACGGCGCGGCGCTTCCTCGCGCACAGCCCGTTCATGTCGCTCGCGACCTGCGACGCGGACGGCAACGCCGACTGCAGCCCGCGCGGCGACGGCCCCGGCTTCGTCAAGGCGCTCGACGCGACGACGATCGCGATCCCCGACCGCACCGGCAACAACCTCGCCGACTCGTTCCAGAACGTGCTGGTCAACCCGGCCGTCGGGACGCTCTTCTTCGTGCCGGGCGTGCGCGAGACGCTGCGCGTCAACGGCCGCGGCTACGTCACCGACGACGCGGGGCTGCTGCGCCGCTTCGACAGCGACGGCCGCAGCGCGAGGCTCGCGCTGGTCGTCGACGTGACCGAGGTCTACCTCCACTGCGGCAAGGCGCTGATCCGCTCGGGCCTGTGGGACCCGAGATGGCAGTCGCTGGCGGAGGCGACGACGCGCGGCATCGGCGTCCTCTCGCTGCGCCAGATCGAGAACGGGGCCCCGTACGGGACCTCGCGCGAGATCGACGACTTGATCGAGTCGTCGTACGTCAAGGAACTCTGAGCCCCTCTCAACCCAGGAGAGCACACAGCGATGCAGGATCAGTTCGAAGCGCCCGGAGGGGTGTCGCGCCGCAGCATGCTCCGCGGCATGCTCGTCGGCGGCGCCGTGGTCGGCGCCGGCGTGCTCGCCGGCTGCGGGGAGCGCCGCAGCGCGTCGGCGACCTCGACGGCCGCCGCCGCGATCGAGACGCGGAGAGGCGGCACGATCGTCTGGGGCAAGCCGGCCGAGGCGACGCTGCTGGACCCGACGACGGGCGGCGTCGGCAGCTCGATGGAGCTGTTCCAGATCGTCTACGACCCGCTGATCGCGGTCGACGGCGACCTCAGACTGATCCCGGCGCTGGCCGAGAGATGGGAGCAGCCGAGCGACACCGAGCTGGTGTTCACGCTGCGCGAGGGCGTCAGATTCTCCAACGGCCGCGCGCTCACCGCCGACGACGTCGTCGCGACCTTCGAGCGCTACTTCGACCCGAGAGCGGCCTCGTCGCTGTCGAGCTTCGTCCCGGCCGGCACGAGAGTCGCCAGCGTCGACGCGCGCACCGTCAGGTTCACGCTGCCGGAGATCAGCTCGACCTTCCTGCCGGCGCTCGCCTCCGCCTACGCGGTGATCCTGCCGATGAGAGAGGTCGCCGCCGGCAGGATCGACCTCAGCAAGGAGATGCTGGGCAGCGGCCCGTTCATGGTCGAGAGCCACAAGGCCGGCTCCAGCTGGACGCTCGTGCGCAACCCGCATGCGTGGCAGCCGCCGATCGCCGACGAGCTGCAGATCCGCATCATGCCCGACGACAACGCCCGCATCGCGGCGCTGCGCGACGGCTCGATCGACCTCACCTACTTCGACGTCCCCGACGCCGAGCGACTGCTCGCCGACGTGCCCGACACCGAGGTCAAGGTGCAGGACCGCACCGACTTCTACGCGCTCGTGCTGAACGCGACCGGCAGAGACTCGCCGTTCACCGACCAGCGCGTCCGCCAGGCGATCTCCCACGCGATCGACCGCGAGCAGATCCGCGACATCGCGCTGGCCGGCACCGGCCACCCGACCGGCGCCGTCTCGGCCGCCTTCGGCGACGTCGCGCCGCCGCCGGCGCTCGCCTTCGACCCCGAGAAGGCGAGAGCGCTGCTGGCCGAGGCCGGCAGATCGAACCTGTCGTTCGAGATCGTCTACCCGGGCGAGGCGTTCGGCCGCATCGCGCAGGTGCTGCAGCAGAACATGGAGGCGATCGGCGTCGGCGTCGAGCTCGGCTCGCTGGAGGAGGGCGTCTGGGTCGACCGCGTCTACACGCAGAGACCGCCGAAGTTCGACGCGACCGTCTCCTGGTACGCCGCCTACGTCGGCCCGGCGCAGGCGCTCAACCTGTGGAACTCCGACATCAGCCCGTTCGCCTTCCAGGTCAGGGACCCGAAGGCGCAGGCGCTGATCGAGGCCGCCCAGCAGGCGCCGGAAGGCGAGCAGGAGGAGGCGCTGGCCGCCGCCTCGGCCGCGATAGACGAGCTGGCCGGCACGATCCCGCTCGTCACCAAGAACGCGACGATCGCCTGGCGCACCGACCTGATCAAGGTCGAGATCGACGACAAGGACGGCAACATCCACCCGCTGCGCCACTCGCCCGAGTACGCGCTGGCGAAGGCGGCGTAGCGCGATGGGGCAGTTCGCGCGCTTCTCGCTCGGCCGGCTCGGGGTCGCGCTCGTCACGCTGGCGGTCGTCTCCGTCGCCGTCTTCGCGGCGATGCGGTCGGTGCCCGGCACCTACGCCGACGTGATGCTGCCGCCGAACGCGAGAGCGGAGGCGCGCGCTGCCCTGATCGACCGGTACGGCCTCGACGGCTCGCTGCCGCAGCAGTTCCTGACGTGGGCCGGCAACGCCCTCACCGGCGACCTCGGCACGTCGCTGACCAGCGGCGACCCGGTCCTCTCCGAGCTCGGCTCGCGGGCGCTCGTGACGGTCGAGCTGGCCGTCCTCGGCGGCTTCCTCGCGCTGCTGGTCGGCGTGCCGCTCGGGCTGTGGGGCGGGATCGCCCGCGGCCGCCGCGCGACCGCGCTCGTGCGGATCGGCAACTCGGTCCTGCTGAGCCTCCCCGACATCCTCGTCGGCGCGCTGCTGGTGTGGCTGATCTCGACCTACGAGGTGCCGTTCACCGTCGGCAACTGGGTCGGGCTGACCGAGGACCCGGTCGCCAACCTGCAGGGCGCGCTGCCGGCGGCGCTGACGATCGCGGTGCTCGGCATGGGCTTCGTGATGACGACGACGCGCGGCACCGTCGCGCAGATCATGGCGGAGCCCTACGTGCAGGCGGCGCGGGCGCGCGGCGCGACGCGCGGCCAGATCGTCCGCCGCCACGTGCTGCGCAACAGCTCGGTGCCGGTGCTGACGGTCTTCGCCGTCTACCTCGCCTACCTGCTCGGCGGGGCGGTGATCGCGGAGGTGCTGTTCTCGCTCGACGGGATCGGCCGCTACGTGATCGACGCGACCGGCCACCGCGACTACCCGGTCGTGCAGGGCGCGGTGCTCGCCGCCGCGGCCGCCTTCGTGCTGATCTCCATGGTCGTCGACCTCCTCTACGGCGTGCTCGACCCGCGCGTCGGCGCCCGGAGCGCGTCATGAGCGCCTCGGTCCCGGCCGCCGCCGGCGGCGCTGCGCCGACGCCCGCGCCGCCCGTCGGC
>JAEXXR010000060.1 GCA_023405705.1 Actinomycetes bacterium | reverse complement strand
CCCGGCTCTCGCCGGGCGCTCGATGCAGCTCAGATGTGGCTCGCGACTACTCGGCCGACGGGGCCGGCACGACGGAGATCACGCGGCCACGACGGCCGGTTCTGAAGTCGACCTTGCCGGCCGCCTTCGCGTAGATCGTGTCGTCCTTGCCGATGCCCGTTCCGTCGCCCGGCTTGAATCTCGTGCCGCGCTGGCGGACGATGATCTCGCCGCCGAAGACGGTCTCGCCGGCGAACACCTTCACGCCGAGGCGCTTGGCGTTCGAATCACGGCCGTTGCGGGAGGAGCCGAGTCCCTTCTTATGCGCCATCAGGCAGCCTCTCTCTTCGCCGCCGCTCTGCCCGCGCCCGCCTTGATCGAGGTGATCTCGATGCGGGTGAGCTCCTGGCGGTGGCCGTTGCGCCGCTTGTAGCCGCGCTTCGGCTTGAACTTGACGACTCGAAGCTTCGGGCCGCGCTCGTGAGCGACGATCTTCGCCTCGACCGTGACCTTCGCGAGGTCGTCGCCGTCGAGGATCTGATCGTCGCCGCGGAAGAGCAGCGGATCGAGTGCAACGGTCGCGCCCTCGTCGGCAGCGAGTCGCTCGACGAGGAGGGTCTGC
Source organism: Actinomycetes bacterium (assembly GCA_023405705.1). The sequence continues at coordinate 10,270 of JAEXXR010000060.1, read as the reverse complement.
CCCTCCTCGACGCGGTACTGCTTGCCACCGGTCTTCACGATCGCGTACATGGATTCTCTGTCTGTCACTCGGTCGCGGCGGAAGAGTCCGCCGTTGCACGGGAACGGCGCCGTCCAGCCCTGCGGCCTCGGCGCCGAGCGGATGATTCTACGCCATCTGAGGAATCCGCGCTGTCCTCCCCGTCGGAGGAGCCGTTGCCGACCAGCGACGCGGTCGCCGCCGTGCGCCCGACCTCGTCGATCCGCACCAGCCGCTTCTCGCCGACGTGGCGGCCGCCGCCGGTCACCGAGACGATGTAGCCGTCGATCTTCGCGACGGCGTCGTCGACGTTGTACATGTGCGGCTCGATGATCGAGACGAGCACCTCGTCGCCCTCGCGGAACGGCAGCGCGCGCTCGGAGACGTCCTCGCGCGAGCCCTCCAGCGTGATCGCGAAGTGGTCGAGCGGCAGGCCCTCGGAGCCCTCGAAGTGGAACCACTTCCCGGTCTCCTCCTCCAGCTGGCGGAGGATGCGGGCGCCGTTGCCGGTGAAGACGCTGCTGACGCGCGGGTTGAGCTGGAGCAGCAGCGCCTCGGCGTCGTGCTCCTTGGCGATGTCGCGCAGTCTGCGCTCGAAGTCGATCGCGATCGTCTCCTCGGAGCGGATCACGCCCTCGCCCTCGCAGGTCGGGCAGGCGCGGGTCATGATCTCGCGCACGCCCTCGGTGACGTTCTGGCGCGTCATCTCGACGAGGCCGAGCGGCGAGATCTCGACGACGAACGTCTTCGTGCGGTCCTCGTCGAGCGCCTTGCGCAGCGTCTTCAGGACGGCGTCGCGGTTGCGCGCGCGGGCCATGTCGATGAAGTCGATGACGATGATGCCGCCGATGTCGCGCAGGCGCAGCTGGCGCACCGCCTCCTCGGCCGCCTCCAGGTTCGTTCTCGTGATCGTGTCCTCGAGCCGCGCGCCTCTGCCGCGGCCGATGAACGAGCCGGTGTTGACGTCGATGACCGTCAGCGCCTCGGCGTAGTCGACGATCAGGTAGCCGCCGCTGGGCAGGTCGACGCGTCTGGTCAGCGTCCCCTGGATCTCTCTCTCGACGCCGTAGCGCTCGAACAGCGGCGCCTCCTCCTCCCACAGCTCGACGCGGTCGACGAGCTCGGGCGCGGTGCGCGTGAAGAACGAGACGAGCCGCTGGTGCTGCTTGGGGTCGTCGACGATCGCGCGCTCGAAGTGCTCGGAGAAGACGTCGCGCACGACGCGGACCGAGAGGTCGGCCTCCTGGAAGACGAGGTCGGGCGCCTGCGTGTCCTGCACCCGCTTCTCCAGCACCTCGTTGAGCTTGAAGAGGTACTGCATCTCGCGCTCGAAGTCCTCGCGTCTCGCCCCGTAGGCGGCCGTGCGGATGATCGCGCCGCCGCCCTGCAGGTCGAGTCTCGCGGCCTCCTTGCGGAGGCGGTCGCGCTCCTTGTCGGGCAGGCGCCTGGAGACCCCGACGCCCTCGCCCTGGGGCGTGTAGACCATGTAGCGGCCCGGGATCGTCAGCTCCATCGAGAGGCGGGCGCCCTTCGTCTTGAGCGGATCCTTGACGACCTGGACGACGACCTCCTGGCCGGGTCTGAGCAGGTCGTGGATCTTCTGGCCCTCCTTGCCGCCGCGGCCGCGCTTGGCGACCTCGACGCCCGGGAGGACGATCTCGTCGACGTGCAGGAAGCCGTTCTTCTCCAGGCCGATGTCGACGAAGGCGGCCTCGAGGCCGGCCAGGACGTTGTCGACCTTGCCCTTGTAGATGTTGCCGACGATCGAGCGGCTGCCGCGCCGCTCCAGGTAGAGCTCCGCGACGCGGTAGCCGGCGGCCGGGTTGGCCGATCTGCGGCGCCTGCGCCCGGATCTTCTCTGAGGGGCGACGTCACCCGTCGCCTCGAGCAGCGCGACGCGGGTCTCTCCCCGGTCGACGCTGACAAGCACTTGCTTCTTCACGGTTGGTGCATTCCCTTATGAAAGGACGAGCCCACGGCCCTTCGATCCCTGTGCGATCCGCGCTTGGATGTGGATCGCCTGGAGAAGCCCGAGAGCGATGAATGTTGTCAAGTAGGAGGCGCCGCCGTAGCTCATGAGCGGGAGCGTCACACCGGTGATCGGCATGATCCCGATGGTCATCCCGACGTTCACGAGCAGCTGATACATCAACATCGCGAGGATTCCTGCCGCGATCAGCGTGCCGAAGAGGTTCTTCGCCATCGTGAGCAGGCGCAGGGTGCGCCAGATCAGGAGGGCGTACAGCGAAAGGACGAGACCGGCGCCCGCGAACCCCCACCGTTCGCCCACCACCGAGAAGATGAAGTCGGTGTGGTGCTCGGGCAGGAAGTCGAGGCCGGTCTGGGTCGATCTGTCGAGGCCGCGGCCGGTCTTCTCACCGGATCCGATCGCGATCTTCGACTGGTTCAGCTGGTACGTCGTCTCGTTCGTGTCGCTCGACGGGCTGAGGAACCCGGTGAGGCGATCGACCTGGTACGGCTTCAGGACGTTGACGCCGACCGCCGGCGCGACGGCCAGCACGAGCACGAGCGAGACGGCGAAGAGGCCGATCAGGCCCGCGATGTGGCGGCCGGGCGAGCCGGCGATGAACAGCATCGTCAGCGCGGCGACGACGTAGACCGACGCCGAGCCGAGGTCCGGCTGCACCATCACGAGCGCCGCCGGCCCGAGCGCCAGCAGCATCAGCCGCGCCGTCGTCTCCCGCTCACCCAGCCGGCGGTAGCGGTCGACGATGAAGCCTGCGAGCGCCACGATCAGCAATACCTTGCCCAGCTCGGAGGGCTGGAATCTGAAGAACGGCAGCGCGATCCAGCTGCGCGCGCCGCGCGTCGCCGCCGCCAGCAGCAGCGGCAGGATGTTCAGCGCGATCATCAGCCCGTAGATGCCGAGCTTGAACTCGCGCAGCCGCGAGTAGTCGAAGCGGCTGATCAGCAGCATCAGCACGACGCCGACGACGCCGTAGCCGAGCTGGCGGGTCGCGAGCGAGCCGCCGACGTCGTGCCGCGTCGAGCCGTCGATCGCGATCACGGAGATCGCGACGAGGCCCAGCGCCGCTATCAGCATCAGCGGGTCGAACAGCAGGCGCGGCCGCGCGGACCCGCGGGTCGCGCTCTCGACGCTGCGCTTGATCGGCGTCGCGCTCAATTCGTCGTCGAGCTTCCTGCGACGGCTCTGCCGGGGTTGCCGTAGAACCATTGCGAAAGGATCTGGCGGACCGCAGGCGCCGCCGCCTGCGCGCCGAAGCCGCCGTTCTGGATCACCGCGGCGACGACGATCGGTCTCTCCGGGTCGGGCACGTAGGCGACGTACCAGGACTGGTCGGGCTTGCCGTCGATCTGGGCGGTGCCGGTCTTGCCGTAGACCGGCTTGCCGAAGCCGGCGAAGACGTCGGTCGAGGTGCCTCTCTCGGTCGTGGTCGAGTCGAGCAGCCCCTGCCTGATGATCTCCACGTTGGGGATCTCGATTCTGCGCACCGGGCGCGAGGCGAACCGCTCGACGACCTCCTCGCGCGCGTTCAGCGCCTCCATCCCAAGGTGCGGTCTGACGATCGTGCCGCCGTTCTCGATCGCCGCGTAGGAGACGGCAAGCTGCAGCGGGGTGGCGAGGAAGTCGCCCTGGCCGATCGCGAATGAGACGTTGTCACCGACCGTCCACGTCTCGTCGAGCAGCGCCTTGTAGCAGTTGTCCCGTCTCTCCTCGCGGCGGCACGTGCGTTCGGCGTCCTGCAGCTCTCTGATGTGCGCCGGGTCCGGGATCGTGCCACCGGCCTCGTTGCCGACGTCGACGCCGGTCGGCGCGCCGAAGCCGAACTTGCGCGCCCACTCCTGCAGCGGGCCGCCTCTCGGATTCCCGCTCGGGTCGACGTTGAGGCGCGCGCCGAGGTCGTAGAAGAAGGTGTCGACCGAGACTGACAGCGCCTCGGTCAGGGTCACGCCGCCGAAGATCGCACCGCCGGCGTTTCTGCGTATCTGGGCGCCGCTTCTCCAGACGCCGGTGTCGTTCCAGATCTCGCCCGGATTCGTGTCGCCGGTCGCCAGCGCCGCGGCGATCGTGACCGGCTTGAAGGTCGAGCCGATCGCGAAGGTGCCCTGCGTCGCGCGGTTGAACAGCGGTCTGTCCGGGTCGTCGCGCAGCTGGTTGTACTCCCTCTCGGGGATGATCGGCTGCGCGAACAGACTCGGGTCGTACGACGGGTCCGAGCCCATCGCGTAGACCTCACCGGACTTGGGGTTCATCGCGACGAAGGCGCCGCCGTTGGCCGGGTTGCCGTTGGCCTGCGCCATCTGCTTGCCGACGACCAGCGCCTGCTGGCCGACTCTCTGCAGCTCGAGGTCGACCGACAGCTTCAGGTCGTTGCCCTTGACCGGCTGAGTGCCCGGCAGTCTTCTGCCGGTCGCGCTGCCCTGCGCGTCGACCTGGATCCGCTGCGAGCCGTTCTGGCCGCGCAGGTAGTGGTCGTAGACGTACTCGAGGCCGTTCTTGCCGACGATCGAGCCGCCTCTGACGCCGCGGAACTTCGGGTTTCTCAGACCGTCCTCGTCGATCTGGCCGACCGTGCCGAAGAGGTGGGCGCCGACCGTCTTGTACGGGTACTCGCGCAGCCAGGCGTTCTGCGTCTCGACGCCGGGGAACTCGCGCGGGCGCTCGGCGAGGTAGGTGTAGACCGCCGGTCTGGCGTCGGGCTCGACGACGACATCGGCGTAGGGCAGCGCGCCGATCGACTGCTCGACTCTGCACTGCAGCGGCATCAGCCGCTTGACCTCTCTCGTTCTGCCCGAGCCGAAGACGCAGTTTCTGGCTCTCGTCGGGATCCCCAGCACCCAGCTGAGCCTTCTGAACAGCTGCGCGTAGGCCGGGTCCTCCTTGTCGGGCAGGCGCGTCGGCGAGACGACGATCGAGACCGCGGCGCGGTTCTGCACCATCACGTTGCCGTTGCGGTCGATCATCTCGCCGCGCGGCGCCTGCACGACGACGCTGCGCACGCGGTTGCTGGAAGCCTCGGCGACGTACTGGTCGCCGGACAGGACCTGCAGGAACCAGAGGCGGAAGAAGATGATCCCGAAGATCGCGAAGGCGATCCCGCCGAGGATCGCGACGCGCATCGCCAGCTGCGGCGACAGCTGGCCGCGGCGGTCGTCGGGCGAGTCGATCATCGGCCGCCCTGCGACGGTCGGGAGAGCGGCGAGAGGCCGCCGGTCGTGTAGGCGCGGCGGCGCCGGCGACGCGGGTCGTCCGGCAGCGCGCCGGAGACGACGCGGCGCACGAGCGCGTAGATCGGCAGCGCGAACAGCGCGCCGAGCAGGACGGCGACGAGCACCTGGCGCAGCAGCAGCCACGAGACCGGCGCCTCGATCCCGAGCAGGAACTGCATCAGCGCGAAGCCGACCGTCGAGATCGCGGTCGCGACCGCGCCCACTATCACCGGCACGAGGCCGTGCGCGGGGTCGCGCAGCTCGCGCAGGCGGCCGGCGGCGTAGCCGATCACGATGTAGAGCAGCGAGGTGACGCCGAGGTCCTGCACCAGCGCGAGGTCGACGAAGAGCCCGACGGCGAAGCCGAAGACCGCGCCCGGCAGCGAGCCGGCGAGCAGGCCGACGGAGGCGACCAGCAGCGGCGCGAGGTCGACCGAGACGCCGAAGACGGTGATCTGAGAGACCGCCGCGATCTGCACGATCACGCCGAAGAAGCCGAGCGCCGCGAGCCGCAGCGGAAGCTGGAGGTTGGTCTCCGTCACGGCACCTGCGCCCGCTCCCCACCGCCCGGAGGCTCCGTGGTGAGGATCTGGACGAAGTCGAGGTGGCGGAGGTCGGCGATCGGCGCGATGTGGATCTGGTTGCTCGACTCCAGCTCAGCCGGGTCGACCGTCGTGACGCGCCCGATCGGGACGTTGGGCGGATACGGCGACGGGAATCTCGGGTCTATGACGCCGGAGGTGACGACGTAGTCGCCGACCTCGACTCTCGTGTCGCGCGGGAGCTGCTGGACGAGCAGGTCGAGCGGATCGCCGATCGACGGCTTCACGAGGCCGATGTCACCTCTGCTCGATCTGTTCAGCACCTTGGCGCCGACGGCCGATCTCTGGTCGGTGATCAGCGTCACGTGCGAGATTCCGCCGGAGGCCGTCGAGACGTGGCCGACGAGCCCGCCGCCCGCGATCACCGCCTGGCCGACGCGCACGCCGGAGCTGGTCCCCTTGTCGACCGTCATCGTGTCGCGCAGCAGGTTGTTCGGCGAGCGGCCGATGATCCGCGCCGTCTCCTTGGAGTAGTCGTCGAGCCCGAAGTTCCCGTCCATTCTGACGAGGGCGCGCAGCTGCTCGTTCTCGCGCAGCGCGACGCGGGCGTCGATCTGCTCCTTCAGCAGCGCGTCGCGCTGGGCTCTGAGCTGGTCGCGCTCCTTCTTCGCGTCGGCCGTGTCGCCGAACCAGCCGAAGAGGTCGCGGACCGGCTTGAGCGCGCGGCTCGCGCCCTCCTGTATCGGCGACAGGACCTCGATCACGCCGCGCTGCACCGTGTGCAGCGGGCTCCCGGGCGACTCCCCGAAGTACGCGGTCAGGAGGATCAGGGAGACGACGACGAGCCCGATGAGCGTGGCTCGCCGGCGGCGTACTTGTCTGTCATACACGGGTCGCGTGTCTCCAAGGGGGTTGAAGCTCCGGCGCGGCTGGCCATCTAGTACCGCCGCCGCCGGTTGTTCTTCGAATTCTTGCTGGACCGGTGGATCGCTTCGAACTCCTCGAGCGAGCGACCCGATCCGACCGCCACGCACGTCAGCGGGGATTCCGCCAGGTGCGCCGGCATCTGCGTCTCGTGACGGAGGCGCTCGTCGAGCCCCTGCAGCAGTGCACCGCCGCCCGCCAGCATGATGCCTCGGTCCATGATGTCGGATGCGAGCTCCGGAGGGGTCCGGTCGAGCGTCTCCTTGACCGCGTCGATGATCTGCGAGATCGGCTCCTCCAGAGCCGCGCGGATCTCCTCGCTGGTCAGGACGACCGTCTTCGGCAGGCCGGAGACCATGTCGCGGCCGCGGATCTCGGCCTGGACCTCCTCCTCCATCTCGAAGGCGGAGCCGATCTCCAGCTTCACCTCCTCGGCGGTCTGCTGACCGATGAGGAGCTTGTACTCGCGCTTGACGTAGTTGATGATCGCCTCGTCCAGCTCGTCGCCGCCGACGCGGATCGACTGCGAGACGACGATCCCGCCGAGCGAGATGACGGCGACCTCCGAGGTGCCGCCGCCGATGTCGACGACCATCGACCCGGTCGGCTCCCCGACCGGCAGGCCGGCCCCGATCGCCGCCGCCATCGGCTCCTCGATCAGGTACGCCTGGCGCGCGCCGGCCGACAGGCAGGCCTCCTCGACGGCGCGCTTCTCGACTCCGGTGACGCCCGAGGGGACGCAGACGACGACCCTCGGGTGCGCCCACCGGTTCTGGTGGACCTTCTGGATGAAGTGGCGGAGCATCTCCTCCGTCACCTCGAAGTCGGCGATCACGCCGTCCTTGAGGGGGCGGATCGCGGAGATCGTGCCGGGCGTGCGCCCGAGCATCCGCTTGGCCTCGATCCCGACGGCATGGACCTCGCCGGAGCGGGAGTCGACCGCGACGACGGACGGCTCGGAGAGCACGATCCCGCGGCCTCGCACGTAGACGAGGGTGTTGGCGGTCCCGAGGTCCACGGCCATGTCGCGGCCGCCGAACCCGGTCAAGTAGCTGAAGAAGCCCATGCGCGCTGAGGGGAAAAGGGGAAGGAAGGGCCGGAGAGGCGCCGGATCAGGTGGTCCGGCCGGGGGCCCCGTCCCGGGCGGAGTGTAGCGGACCCGCGACGACCCTCCACGCTGCAAAGCGCCTTGCGCTGGCGCGAAGACGCTGCAAATCGCGGCTTCAGGAGAACCCGTGCAGGATCTCTGGCAGCAGGTCCAGCAGCGCTGCGACCGGCAGGCCGACGACGTTGAGGTAGTCGCCGTCGATCCCGGCGACGAGCGCGGCGCCCTTGCCCTGGATCGCGTAGCCGCCCGCGCGCTCGCGCCACTCCCCCGTCTCCACGTACCAGTCGAGCGTCTCCGCGTCGACGTCGCGGAAGCGGACGCGCGTGCGGGCGACCGCCGTCCGGGGCGTCTGGGCGGCGCCGGGACGGACGGCGCAGAGGCCGCTCACGACGACGTGGTCGCGGCCGGCGAGCGCACCGAGCGTGGCGCGCGCGGCATCGGCGTCGGCCGGCTTGCCGTGGATCCCGTCGCCGAGCACGACGATCGTGTCGACGCCGAGCACCGTGGCGTCCGGGCGCTGCACGGCGAGCGCCATCGCCTTGCGGCGGGCGTTCTCGACGGCGACCGTCTCCGGGTCGCCGTCGGACAGCTCCTCGACGTCAGCCGGGCAGACCTCGAAGGGAATGCCCAGCTGCGTCAGGATCGCTCTCCGCTGGGGAGAGCGCGATGCGAGCAGGAGCGGCAGCGTCACGCCCTCATCCGCGAGTTCCCGCGGCATGACGGCGAGCGGCCGCCGCCGTGGAGCTCGCGACGCGAAGCACGCGTCTAGAGGTTCGGGAAGAAGATGGCCGCCTCACGCGCCGCCGACTCGTCGGAGTCGGAGCCGTGGACCATGTTCTCGCCGACCTGCGTCGCGAAGTCACCGCGGATCGAGCCGGTGGCGGCCTCGAGCGGGTTGGTCGCGCCGATCAGCTGACGGGCCGCCTTGACGGCGTCGTCGCCCTCCAGCACGGCCGCGACGAGCGGACCCGAGGTGATGAAGTCGACCAGCTCGCCGAAGAAGGGGCGCTCCTTGTGCTCGGCGTAGTGGGTCTCGGCCGTCTCGCGGGTCAGCGTCTGCTTCTCCAGCGCGACGATCGACAGGCCCTTGCGCTCGAAGCGGGCGAGGATCTCACCGGTCAGGCCGCGGGCGAAAGCATCCGGCTTGACCAGGATCAGGGTCCGGCTCATGGGGCTCCTTCGGGGGGTCAGTTCTCGACGAGAAGAGATGAACGCGCCGTCACGACGTCGGCTCGGGCGTGCCCTCGGCACGCCGTCGCCGCGCCCGGCGCGGTGCTGCGGTCGCCTCGACCTCGGTCTCGCAGTACGGGCACATCTTCCACATCGGGTCGAGCGGTCTGCCACAGCTGCGGCAGGGGTCCTTCAGCTTGCGCAGGCAGTTGGGGCAGCGCAGGAAGTCCTTCTCGACCTCGAAGTCGCAGTGCGGGCAGAGGTGGTACCCGAGCTGGGCGAGGCGTGCCTCGGCGGCCTGCATCTCGAGCTCGCGCTCGCGCACGTCGTCGATGTACTCCGGCGGCCGGACGATCATGTAGACCATCGTCCCGACGAACGGGAAGAGCGAGGCCGCGGTCGCGCAGCCGACCAGCATCGGATCCTCGATCCGTCGGCGCGCGTCGGCGAAGGTCCAGTAGATCAGGGCGATCCACAGGACCACGAGGAAGAGGAGCACGAGGTTGACGGCCAGGTTGAGGCCGCTGTTCTCGATGCCGAAGATTGCGAACGGGGTCATGAGTGCGGGCTGAGTTTAGCCGGGGTCCGGTTGCGAAGGCGCCGTGGGAGCGCATTCAGACGATTCGCTGACCGTCGCGAACCTCCTGCAAAGCGGCGCGATGGACGCGTCCGCTGCGGGCGCGCAGGCGCGCCCGCGCTACAGGAAGGCACGTCCGAACAGGTAGCCGATCGCGAAGAAGACGAGGATCACGATCGCCACGATCGCGGCGACGAGCCCCATCATCGGCAGGAACTTGGGCGGCTGCGGGTCGTCGGAGGCCATCAGAGAATGGACGCGGTCCGCTGGCCCGCCGGGCGCAGCAGGTCGGCGATGAGGTAGATCGAGCCGGTCGCCAGCACGACGCCGCCGGCGCCGGCCAGCTCGCGCCCCCGCGCCAGCGCTCTGCGCGGATCGCTCTGCAGCTCGCTCGGAGGACCGCCGAGCTGCTCGGCGAGCGACGCCAGCGTCGCGGGCGGCAGCGCACGCGGGCTGTGGTTGCGCGTGAAGACGATCTCGTCGCAGTGCGGCAGCAGGTCGCGCAGCATCGCCGCGGCGTCCTTGTCGTCCAGCACCGAGACGACCGCGACCAGCCGCCGACCGGCGGTCAGCTGCGGCAGCGACTCGGCGACCGCGGCGATCCCGGCCGGGTTGTGGGCGCCGTCGAAGACGGTCAGCGGCTCGTGGCCGGCGACCTGCATCCGGCCCGGCACCGTCACGGCGCCCGCCGCGGCGCGCACGGCGCCGAGGTCGAGCTGCTCGCCCTTCGCCTCCAGG
>JAEXXR010000009.1 GCA_023405705.1 Actinomycetes bacterium | reverse complement strand
GGCCTGCTGCTGGCGCCGCTGATCGCGGCGACCGTCGGCACCGGCGCCGCCTACCTCGTGCGCGGCTTCATGGCCGCGGCGATCGGCGGCGTCGGCAGCAACGTCGGCGCGCTGATCGGCGGCGTGCTGATCGGCCTGGTGGAGGCGTTCTGCGCCTCCGCGCTCGAACCGGCGGCTCAGGACGCCGCCACCTTCGGGGTGCTGCTGCTCGTCCTGCTGATCCGCCCGCACGGGATCTTCGGCCGCGGGGAGGCCCGCCGTGTCTGACCTCTTCGCCGGCCGCCGCGCGCGTCTGCTCGCGCCGGCCGCGCTGCTCCTGCTGCTGGTCCTCTACCCGCTGCTGATCGACAGCGACTACCGCGTCTTCACCGCGACGACGGTCGGGATCTACCTGCTCGTCGCGCTCGGCATGAACCTCCTGCTCGGCTACGGCGGGCAGGTCTCGCTCGGCCACGCCGCGCTGCTGGCGATCGGCGCCTACACGACCGCGATCCTGACGGTCGACCACGCTTGGCCGCTCGGCCTCGCGCTGATGGCCGCCGCGGCCGTCAGCGCCGTCGGGGGCGCGCTGATGGCGCTGCCGGGCCTGCGCGTCTCGGCGTGGGCGTTCGCGCTCGTGACGCTCGCCTTCGCGGAGGTCGTCGCCGGCGGCATCGTCTCGCTGGAGGGACTGACGGGCGGCTTCACCGGCGTCATCGGCGTCCCGCCGGTCAGCTTCGGCGGCACGCCGCTGACGCCGACCGAGCTGTTCTGGTTCGTGCTCGCGCTCGACGTGATCGCGTTCGTGCTCGTCATGCGGCTGGTGCGCTCGCGCGTCGGCCGCGGCCTCGTCGCGATGCGCGAGGGCGGGCTCGCGGCCGAGGCGAGCGGCGCCTCGCAGATCCGCCTGAAGCTGTTCGCGTTCGCGGCCAGCGCCGCGCTCGCCGGCCTCGGCGGCGGCCTGATCGCATCGCAGAAGTCGGTCGTGACGCCGGACGACTTCACGCTGGAGATCGGCATCTTCTTCGTGCTGGTGGTCGTCGTCGGCGGCCCGGGACGCCTGTGGGGCCCGGTCGTCGGGACGCTGATCTTCTTCGCCGTCCCCGACCTGATGGAGGGGCTGGAGCGCTACCGCACGCTCGTCTACGGCGCCGGCCTGCTGCTGCTGATGCGCTTCGCGCCCAGCGGCGTCGTCGGCTGGGTCGAGGGTCTCTGGCAGCGGCTGCGCGCCCGCGGGCGGCCGCCGGAGGAGACCGCGCCGCCGCCCGAGCCGATCGTCGTCGACGTGCCGCCCTCGGCGGTGCCCGGGGCGAGCCTGCGCACGCGCGGGCTGACGAAGCGCTTCGGCGGCGTGACGGCGCTCGACGGCGTCGAGCTCGAGGTCGCGCCCGGCGAGCTGCACGGCCTGATCGGGCCCAACGGCTCCGGCAAGACGACGCTGCTGAACGCGATCTCCGGCTTCGTCACGCCTGACGCCGGCGAGGTCCTGCTCGGCGACCGCCGCCTGCGCGGCGGCCGGCCGGCCGCGACCGCCCGGCGCGGGATCGCACGGACCTTCCAGACGCCGCGGCTGGTCCCGGACCTGAGCGTGCTCGACAACGTCCTGCTCGGTGCCTATGCGCGTGAGCGGGCGACGGTCGCCGAGCACGTGCTCGGACTGCCGCGCGCCCGCCGCGACGTGCGCGAGACGCGCGAGCGGGCGGCGGCGCTGCTGCAGAGCTTCGGGATCGGCCACACCGCCGAGCTGCCGGCGGCCGCGTTGACGCACGGCCACCAGCGCGTCGCCGAGATCGCGCGGGCGCTGCTCGCCGACCCGGCGGTGCTGCTGCTCGACGAGCCTGCGGCCGGCCTCTCGATGGCCGAGCTCGACCACCTCGCCGAGGTGCTGCGCGCGATCGCCGGCTCCGGCCGCACGGTCGTGCTCGTCGAGCATCACGTCGAGCTGGTCCGCGACCTCTGCGCGACCGTCTCGTTCCTCGACCGCGGCAGGCTGATCGCCCGGGGCACCCCGGACGAGGTGCTGACGCGCGCCGACGTCTCGTCCTCCTACCTCGGAGTCGTTGCCGATGTCGCCTGAGCCTGACGTCGAAGCATCCGGCGCGGCGCTGACGATCGCGCTGCGGGAGGCCGGCTACGGGCCGATCACGATCCTGCGCGACGTCGAGATCGCGGTCCCGCGCGGCGCGATCACCGCGATCGTCGGTGCCAACGGCGCCGGCAAGACGACGCTGCTGCGGACGATCTCGGGACTGCAGCGGACCGACGGCTCGGTCCGGCTCGGCGACCGCGACCTGCTGCGGCTCGCGCCGCACCAGATCGCGCGCGCCGGCGTCGGCCACGTCGCGGAGGGACGGCGGCTGTTCGTCTCCCAGACGGTCCGCTCCAACCTCGACCTCGGGCTGCTCGCCGGCGGCGGCCGCGCCGACGGCGCCGAGCGGATCGAGGAGGTGCTCGAGCTGTTCCCGATCCTGCGCGAGCGGCTCGGGCAGCCGGCCGGCGCGCTCAGCGGCGGCCAGCTGCAGATGCTGGCGATCGCGCAGGCCCTGGTGGCGCAGCCGGAGGTGCTGCTCGTCGACGAGCCGTCGATCGGGCTCGCGCCGGTCGTCGTCGACGAGGTCTTCGCGGCGCTGGAGCGGCTGCGCGAGGCCGGCAAGACGATCGTGCTCGTCGAGCAGCTGGTCGAGCGGGCGCTGGCGCTCGCCGACCACGCCTACGTGCTGCGCTCCGGGCGGGTGACCGCATCGGGCACGGGCGCGGAGCTGCTCGCCTCGCCCCGCCTGTCGGAGGCGTACGGCGTGGCGGTCGGGGCGGCGTAGACG
>JAEXXR010000596.1 GCA_023405705.1 Actinomycetes bacterium | reverse complement strand
GGCGGGGGCGGCGGCGAGCGCGAGGAGCGCGAGCGCCGACAGGAGCGCGAGGAGCAGGAGGGCGCGCGACGGCGCGGCGGCGGTGCGTGCGGCAGAGGAGGGCATCGCTCCGGTCATCGGCGCGACGGGCGCGGCGCTTGACCGGCGTCGCGCTGCCGGCCGGTCACCGCCCGGTGCCGAGCCGCTGGGCCCGAGCAGGTAGCGTGAGGAGGCGACGCATGCGCCTCGTCGACGCCCTTCCCTCCGAGCCCGGTCCCGACGCCCTCTACGACGCCTTCACCGAGTGGGCGGCGTACGAGGGCCTGAACCTCTACCCGCATCAGGAGGAGGCGGCGATCGAGCTGTTCAGCGGCAACAACGTCGTGCTCGCGACGCCGACCGGCTCGGGCAAGTCGATGGTCGCGATCGCCGCCCACTTCGCCGCGCTCGCCGACGACCGCGTCACCTACTACACGGCGCCGATCAAGGCGCTCGTCTCGGAGAAGTTCTTCGCCCTCTGCGCGACCTTCGGCGCCGAGAACGTCGGGATGCTCACCGGCGACGCCTCCGTCAACCCGACCGCGCCGATCATCTGCTGCACCGCCGAGGTGCTCGCCAACATCGCGCTGCGCGAGGGCGCGGCGGCCGACGTCGGCCAGGTCGTGATGGACGAGTTCCACTTCTACGCCGACGGCCAGCGCGGCTGGGCGTGGCAGGTGCCGCTGCTGACGCTGCCGCAGGCGCAGTTCCTGCTGATGAGCGCGACGCTCGGCGACGTGACCGCGATCTCGGCCGACCTGTCGCGCCGCACCGGCCGCGAGACCGTCCTGGTCGACGACGCCGAGCGGCCGGTCCCGCTCGCCTTCGACTGGTCGGTCGAGCCGTTGCACGAGCTGCTGGAGGAGCTGGTCAGAGGCGACCGCGCGCCGGTCTACGTCGTCCACTTCACGCAGGCCTCCGCGATGGAGCGGGCGCAGTCGCTGCTGTCGGCGAAGCTCTGCACGCGCGAGGAGCGCGACGCGATCGCGGAGGCGATCGGCTCCTTCCGCTTCACCGCCGGCTTCGGCCGCACGCTCTCCAGACTCGTGCGCGCCGGCGTCGGCGTCCACCACGCCGGGATGCTGCCGCGCTACCGGCGGCTGGTCGAGCAGCTCGCGCAGACCGGCCTGCTGAAGGTGATCTGCGGGACCGACACGCTCGGCGTCGGCATCAACGTGCCGATCCGCTCGGTCGTCTTCACGGCGCTGGCGAAGTACGACGGCTCCAAGCACCGGCTGCTGAAGGCGCGCGAGTTCCACCAGATCGCCGGCCGCGCGGGCCGCGCCGGCTTCGACACCGCCGGCTACGTCGTCGTGCAGGCGCCCGAGCACGTGATCGAGCGCGAGCGGGCGCTCGCGAAGGCCGGCGAGGACCCGAAGAAGCGCCGCAAGATCGCGGTCAGAAAGCCGCCGGAGGGCCAGGTCGCCTGGACCGAGGAGACCTTCCAGCGGCTGAAGGGCGCGGTGCCGGAGGCGCTCGTCTCGCGGATGCGCGTCGACCACGCGATGATCCTCAACGTCGTCAACCAGCCGGCCGACCCCGTCGCGACGATGCGGGCGCTGATGGAGGACAACCACGAGGACGAGGCCGGCCGGCGCAGACTGCTGGAACGGGCGCAGGCGCTCGGCGACGAGCTGGTCGAGGCCGGCGTGCTGGAGTGGACCGAGCCCGACCACCACGGCCGCACGTTGCAGCTCGCCGTCGAGCTGCAGGAGAACTTCGCGCTCAACCAGCCGCTGGCGTCGTTCGCGCTCGTCGCCTTCGAGCTGCTCGACCGCGACGCCGAGACCTACTCGCTCGACGTGCTCTCCGTCGTGGAGGCGATCCTCGACGACCCCTTCCCGGTGCTGATGGCGCAAGCGAAGGAGGCGCGCGGCGAGGCGGTCGCGGCGATGAAGGAGGAGGGGATCGAGTACGAGGAGCGGATGGAGCTGCTCGAGGAGGTCACCTACCCCAAGCCGCTCGCCGAGGGCCTGACCGCCGCGCTCGCCGACTTCCGCGAGACCCATCCGTGGGTGCGCGAGAGCGACCTGTCGCCGAAGTCGGTCGTGCGCGAGATGTACGAGTGGGGGCGCAGCTTCACCGAGTTCGTCTCCCACTACGGCCTGGCCCGCTCCGAGGGCGTCGTGCTGCGCTACCTGTCGAGCGTCTACCGCGCGCTGCGCCAGACCGTCCCCGAGGCGGTCCGCACCGACGAGCTGGACGAGATCATCGAGTGGCTCGGCGAGACGATCCGCCAGACCGACTCCAGCCTGCTCGACGAGTGGGAGGCGCTGACCGACCCCGACGCCGTCGCGCGCGTCGCCGAGGAGGTCGCGGCCGGCGCGCCCCCGCCGCCGTCGCGGCCGATCACCGCCAACGAGCGCGCCTTCGTCGCGATGGTCCGCAACGCGATGTTCCAGAAGGTCAGACTGGCCGCCTACGACCGCTTCGAGGAGCTCGCCCAGCTCGACGCCGCCGCGGCCGCCGCGACCGACCCGCCCGGCCGCCAGACGATGCGCGTCGCCGACTGGGAGGACGCGCTCGGCGCCTACTGGGAGGAGTACGACTCGATCGGCATCGGCCAGCGCGCCCGCTCCCCCGAGCTGCTCTCGATCGAGCGCGAGGCGGCGACCGGCGAGCGCCGCTGGACCGTCCGCCAGACGATCGAGGACCCCGACGAGAACGGCGACTTCGCGATCGTCGCCGAGGTCGACCTCGACGCCTCCGACCAGGCCGGAGAGCCGGTCATCCGCACGCTCTCGTTCGGGCACGACGGGCTCTGAGCGGCGGCGTCGTCGGCATCCGCCGCACTCCGAAACGCGACGTGCCGACGTCGGCGCGTGTTCGAATCGCAGATCGCGCATCGGCGGCTCCGCGCTTCGGCGAGCGAGCACGGTCGTCAACGACAGGCAGGCGAGCCACGTGTCGAGCAGGACGACTGCTCGTCAGCGAACGGACAACGATGGTTTCTGACGCTACTGCGCGATAGTCTGCACGCGCCAGGATTGGCAGCACAGGGGCTGTGGGCGCTCAGCAGCTGCGGGCGCAGCACACGACGATCGGGGATTCACATGCGCGCTCGCCATGCTGGGCGGACGGTTGGACGACGTGACCGGAGCGGACGAGGACGCAAGAGCCCGGTGAGGCCGGCCGCGTTGCGTGGCGCGGGGGTGATGGCGGCGCTCTCGCTCGTCACGCTCGGCGGCTCCGTGCTTGCGGCCGACCCGTCGGCTCGGCCTGCGAGCGGAGGTTCGGTTGTCGGGTCGGACGTCCCGGCGCTGCGTACCGAGTTCTCTCAGACTCACCGGCTGCCCGGCGGCATGCTGGAGACGACTTTCTCCGGTGCGCCGCTGAACCACCGGGACGCGGGCGGCGCCTGGCAGCCGATCGACAACCGCCTCGAGCGGCAGGCTGACGGCTCGTGGGAGGTCCGCTCCAACGATGTCGATGTGGAGATCCCCGCGACGGCCAACGGCGAGGTGCGCTTCAGCGAGGACGGCGACGCCGTCTCCTTCTCGCTCGTTGGCTCGGGCGACGCGCCGGCGGACGTCAGCGGAGAAGTCGCCGAGTATGCCGACGTCAAGACTGACACCGAGCTCTCTTACGAGGTCGACGGCCGCGTGCTGAAGGAGACCCTGACGCTCACCTCCTCCGAGGCACCGGACGCCTACCGCTTTGAGATCGACGCCGGCGCCCTCAGACCGCAGCTCAGAGCCTCGGGCGATGTCGCGTTCGTCGACTCCTCCGGCCAGCCTCAGCTCGGCTTCCAAGCACCCTGGATGCGTGACGCCGACGGCGAGATCAGCCGCGGCGCGTCCTATGAGCTCCAGCGGGTCGACGGCCGCGACCACGTGATTCTGCGCCTCGACGCCGACTGGCTGGGCAACGCCGAACGCAGATTTCCCGTCGTCGTCGACCCGAGCGTCTACAGCGGTTGGGAGCATGTGTGCGAGATCCGCAGTGGCACCAGATCCAACACGACCGCGTGCGATGGCGCGCTCGCCGAGTCATGGGTCGGCCGTGACGGGAGCGGGATCGTCTACCGCAACCTGTACGAGTTGCAGGACTTCCGCTCCGCGATTCCGGACGAGTCGCAGATCATTGACAGCTGGTTCGCGGTCTATCTGAACGGCCAGAACCCCGTCGCCGCGTCCGACCTCGACCTCCATCACCTCACAAGAGGGTTCACGCCTGGTGTCACCTGGAATCGGAGCGACGGCAGAGTGCTGTGGGGCAGACCAGGCGGCGACTATGACCCGCAGCGGCTCGACCGGAGCTCGACCGGCGACGCCGACCCGAGAAGCGGATGGATGGCCTTCGACATAACGCGGCTCGCGCGCGACCTCCTCACCGGTGCCGAGACAAGTCCAAACCTGCTTGTGAAGGCGGCCGACGAGTCGAGAGCGCACGTCGACTCCTTCGACGACGCCGAGGTGAAGGTCCGCTGGCGCCCACACACCGGGCTCCTCCCTCAGCACACCTACGAGTCGTTCGAGCTCGCCGATGGATCGAGATTGAGCCAGAACATGCCTAACGGCAATCTCGTGCTGTCGGCCAACGACCTCGGCTGGGAGCCAGCGGACGGCCGTGCTGCAACCGTTCGCCACTTCAACTCGCTCCACATGCGGCTGGGCTATGACGGCGTTTTCAACACCGGCAGCGAGGGCTCGGCCGGCACGATCCGGCTTGAGCACCAAGGGCTCGACGACTCCTACGTCTACACCGGTCCGAGCGGTCACATCGGCGTCTTCGAGCGCCGCGACGACGGCACCTTCGCCGCTCCGCCCGGCCTCGACGCGACACTGACGGAGCTCTCAGCGGGCGGGTTCACGATCCAGTACGGCGACACAGGCGAGCTTTGGACCTTCGACGCCGACGGCGACCTCCGCCAGACCAGACAGGCTGACGGCTACACGATCGACATCCACTTCGGTTCGCACGGGCTCGCCTCGCTTTCAGACAGCACCGGCCGCACCGCGGTCGCCGGCTACGACCTAAACGGCGATCTGCGCACGATCACCGAGAACGGCGGCGCCGTCCACAGATACGACTACGACGGCGACGACAACCTCGCCGCCTACATCTCCCCGGACGGCGACCGCACGAGATACTCCTACGACAGTTCCGCACGCCTTACGCGCATTGACCTGCCCGACAGAACCGCCCTCAAAATCTCATATCACGGTGCTACCGCGTATCCCGCGTTGATCACGCCCGTCGACGCGGCCGGCAACGACCAACCGGCCACCGGCTATGACGGCGAAAGCGGGTGGGTTTGGTCGGAGAGACCTGCGTCTCCGCGAACCGTCTACTTCTTCGACCCGTACACGCTCGTCGTCGACCTCATCCAAACCGGCAGCGCAGCGGTGATCGTGCCGAGCGGCCCGATCACTGCGCTCGACGGCGGCTACACGAGAGGTGACCACGCGCTCACGGTCGACGTGACGGCGGCGCAGGCTCCCGACGGCATTCAGCTGACCGAGCTGGAGGTCGACGACATCGAGGTTGATGCAGTCGGCGTCGCACCATGTGACGAGGAGACCTGCCCGAACCGTGTGCGTGAGACGTTGTCATACGACCCAACGTTCGACCCGGAGGGCCTCTACGACTACCGCGTCAACACTATCGACGGCGACGACGAGCGCACAAACGGACCACTCTGGAGACTCGCGATCGACCGCACCGGTCCGAACATCGCCGGAATGAGCGCTGGCGCCTCCGTCCCGGAGGGAGAGACGACGGCCACCGTGGGATGGAGCGGCGCCGTAGACCCGCCGTTGCCGGACGCAACGCCGGGCAGCGGCCTCGGCGAGCACGCCTACCGCTTCAGACGCTCCGGTGGCGCGTGGAGCGCATGGCAGCCAACTGCCGGGCATTCGTTCGCGCTTCCCGGCTCGCATGAAGGCGAGGTGGTTGACCTCGAGGTGAAACCGTTCGACCGGATCGGCAACGCAGGAAGCGTCTTCGCGACGCAGGTCACGGTGGTGCTCGTGCCGAGTGACGAGGTCGGGCCCGAGCTCGTCCTCTCTGGCACACTCGCCGATCGCGACGGCGCCTACGCCGGCTCAGGTCTGCTCGGGCTTGAGGTGCTCGCCGAGGACATCGACGGCACGGGCGTCAGATCGATCGCGATTGAGCGCGGCGGGACCGTGCTCGACAGAGTTGACTCAAACTGCACGGGCGGCTGCCCGGAGACCCAGAGAGCGCATCTCGACCTCGACACGACACTCGTCCCCGAGGGAGAGGTCACTGTTGCCGTCACTGCGGTCGATGCAGCCGGCAACAGCAGCGTCGCCGGTGAAGGGGTCTCGATCATCGTCGACCGCACAGCGCCCTCATTCCCATCACGGATTGCGCTGCGCGACTTCGACGCGTCCGCTGGCCAAGTCACGCTCGACTGGATGGAGGGCGACGATTCGGAGCTGCCCGGCGGGCTCAACGGCGCGGGCTTGCGAGCGAGCGAGTACCGCTGGCGGCTCACAGGCGGCACGTTCTCGGCGTGGAACCGCACCGGTGGTAGCGACGCTGACCTCAGAGGCGTCAGATTGAACGACGAGGTCGAGGTCGAGCTGCGGTCGCTCGACATGGTCGGCAACATGTCGGGCCCCGCGACATCGACGCTGACCGTTAGAAGAGACCCGGAGCCGCCGGCGGAGCCGTTCGGCGTCGCACCCGATCCAGGCGCATGCGTTCCGCGTCTGGACTACATGCGTGCGAGAAACGACGAGCCGAACTACAGAGAGTTCGTCAAGGTGGAAACGTTCGTCGAGGCACAGCTCCTGGTTAATTGCGTCATCCGCGACAGCACCACGCACGTCGTCATGACAGCCCAGCCTGCCTTCAGAGTCAACGAGAACGACGTCAGACCAGTGGGCGCGGAAAGAGTCATAACGATAAGGCCCAGGAGCTTCCACGACGTCAAAGTCCGCGGAATAAGCGCCATCTGCATGCCCAATATGGCCGGCAACCGCGACTACATAGTCGTCGGGCAACTCAGATACGTCCGCGACGAGGCACTGCCCTACACCCGCGAGTTCTGGACCGACATAGACGACACCGTGAGAGTCGGATGCCCCGTCGAAAGCGAGCGACGACGCCGCGAGGTGGCAGGCTTTCGCGCCATGCTCAAACTGAACGCGCGCGACCCCGAGGACACCAGACGTCGGTCAAGCTCTGCGCAACTGCGCAGAACGTTGGGCCACGAACCGTGGGCGCCGGACGGTGTCAAGCGCCCGTGGGCTGCACATCACGTCGTGCCCGGATCGGAGGCTCGTGCCGCGGATATACAAGCGCTCATGTTCCGCTGCAAGGTCCACCCCAATCACGCCCGCAACGGCGTCTTCCTTCGCGGCGACGGGCTGCGGCGAACGCTGAGATCCACGGGCAGACCAAATCCCGCGTACCTGAAGCTCCAAGCGCACGACGCGCTTGTGAGAGCCGCCTATGCAGATCGCGCATACCATCCTGATACGCGCCGCGACGAGTACTTCGACGATCTCCGCGGACGAATGAGCAACGTCCTGAGAACCCAGACGGAAAGATGTCCCAACGGGCAGAACGATCTCCACGAGGTGCTTCAGAACGCAGTGGGCGCCCTGGCCGGGGGTACCTTCGACGTCGGCACGCCGAGAAACTGACCGCGGTGTCCTCTCCCGCCGACTTCCCTCCGCACGTCCGATCCTCGCTTGAGGTGGTCGTGCGGCAAAACGTCGCGGCGTTGGAGCGTGCGCTGGCGGACATCGAGTTGACGTCGTCCGCGTACGCGCTGGCCTTCCCGCCTGACGAGATCGACGAGGCGCTGAGTGCCGATGTCGTGTACGTCGGGCTTGAGGTCGATCGCGTGCGCGCGCTCGCGGCGGAGACGGAGTGGGACGCGTTCCGGCTTGTGTGGGATACGAACGAATGGGCGATCGGACCGATCGAGACGGAGATCGAGGAGACGACGGCACTCGCGGAGGCCAGTGCCGTCGTCGCCGCGTACGCAGAGGAGGTTGAGGAGCTTCCGAACCGCCTCGTGCTGCAGCAAGTGGCGCGCTGGCTCACGAAGACTCCGCCGATCTCGCCCGTAACCGATGACTTCGTCGCCTTCGTCTTCGAAGAGGGCTTCGGCGAAGAGCTGATCGACTCGCTGGAGGCGGCGGCGACGCCCGACGTCGCTGCTGCGCTTCGCGGCAAACGCCTGCTGCCGAGAAGCTCCGACGAGCTCGACGGCGCGCCGCGCTTCTGGTGAGCCGAGCAGGTGCTAGCAGGCTGCCCACCGTCGAGAGGATCTGCAGCATCCAGGCTCGGCGCCGGTGTACTCATGAGGGGCGGCGCCCGCCTCACCCCGTCCGGCGACGCGCTGGAAATCACGCCCAATGCGCCACGCAAACGAGGCGGCCGACGTTTGCCGCTCTGGCTCCACATCCCACTTAGACCGTCAAACCGCTTTTCGCCACACACCGCAGCACGCTGGCAGAAGCTGTCCCTGCGAACGGGCAGTTGGCGCCGATGCTGCATCGCGGCGCACCGGTTGCTGGTGTTTCACCTAGCTGCGCACTCGGCCTGCCGCGCTGGCTACGGCGAGATGGCTCACCGATGCCTGTGGCGGCCGGGCTCATCCGCCCGACATGCTCTCCGACGTCTAGGCAAGTCGGACCCGCGCACGGGCTGTGTCCCTATTGGTCGCGGAAGAGGCCTTCGCTGATTTCGCAAGCTCCATCACCGAGGACCCTTTCTTGACGAAGTTCACAAGATCCTGGGTGTGGTTGAAAGACGAGCGTGGGCTGGCAGGGAGCGAGGGACAGACACAGTGAGGTGCGGTGGTTCAATCGGGACCCATCAGTTCTGATATATTAGTTGCATGGAGGGTGAGATCGGCGTCGGCATGGTCGGCTACGGGTTCATGGGCCGCGCGCACT
>JAEXXR010000573.1 GCA_023405705.1 Actinomycetes bacterium | reverse complement strand
CGCATCGCGCGCTCGCGGATCACGCGGCCGCGGGCCTCCTGACCGGCGCGTGCCTGGGCCGGCGTCGCCTCGACCACGACGAGGTGGACGGACGGGTGGTGGCGCCGCGCGCGGCGCAGGACCGCGCGTCGCAGCCACGGGGTCGAGAACGGGCGCACGGGCACGACGCCCTCGGGCCGCCCCAGCGCACGCCAGATCAGCAGCCAGTGGTGGGCGTGGACCAGCGGGCGCCACAGCTTGTACGGCAGCCGTCCCACCCGCGGGCGCCACGCCTCGCGCAGCGCGTCGCTGTCGAGCGCGCGCGGGTCGTCGCGGGTCAGCGTCGTCTTGCCGGCACCGGGCAGGCCGGCGACGACCACGACGTCTCTGGAGCCGGGAGGGAGGAGCACGACCGTCACGATCGCGCCCCGCCCTCAAGCTCAGGTCATCGGCTCCTCAGAGTCTCCTGGGAGCGGCGCCGGCGGACGGCGGGGACGCCCGCCGCCCGTCCCGGGTTCAGCGCTGCGGCCAGATCGCGACCGCCGGGTCGCCGACGCTGCCCTCGCGCGAGACGGCCGCGACGGCGACGTAGATCTCCTGCCCGGCCGGCAGGTACTTCTTGTAGAAGGAGAGGAACTCGGGGCTGATCTTCCCCTCGCTCTTGATCGCCGTGACCGGCGCGGAGGCCGTCTTCGGGAGCACCTTCGCCTCGCCGGGCTTCCACGCGAAGAGCGTTAGGAAGTAGCCGGAGACGCCGGAGGGCGACTCGCTCGACGGCGCCTTCCAGTCGACGTCGATGCCGTCGCCGGCCGCCTTGACCTTCAGGTCGGTCGGCTTGCCCGGCTCCGCGAGGCTCGGGACGGCCGGACCCTCGCCCTCGGCGAGCGAGTCGCCGTCGATGACGGTGCCCCACTGCTCGGTGCAGGCGATCCAGAAGCGCGCGTCGGTGCTCGTCGGGGTGAAGGGGTAGGCCCACTGGGCGACGTCCCAGTTGTGCCATCCGGGTGTCGGCCCCACCTCCCCGCCGGCGGAGTTGGAGTTCTTGCCGGGCACGCCCTCCAGGAAGCGGTTGCTGTCGTTGGAGCGCCAGTAGCTGACGAGGTTGTCGACCGACATCAGGTAGTCGATCTTCGGGATCGTGAACGACCAGCTGCCGGCGTTGAGGTTGCGCGGGAACTCCTTGTTGCACTGCAGCTTGCCGGTGAAGAAGTCGCTGCAGGCGGGGAAGCAGGCGCCCTTCTCGAAATGCTGCGGCGGCGAGCAGGCGAGCGCGAGGCTCTCGGTCAGCTCGAACAGCTGACCCTGCTCGAGGCCCGCCCCCGGGATCGACTCGCAGGGACGCGACTTGTCCTTGATCGTCGGATATCTGTTCGTGACGAACGAGCCGAGCGCCCCCTCGAACCGTCTCACGCCCGACGGGGTGTCGACGTTCGCGACGGCCTGCCAGTAGTAGCGCGTGCCGGCCTTCAGGTGGGTGAGCTTGTCGGTCACGTCGACCGGCTCGTCGTTGCCGCGCGTCGCCGGCTCCTGCAGCGCGGTTCTTCTGTCGGTGTCCTTCGTGCGCCCCCACTCGAACCAGACCGAGCGGACCTTGCCGTTCGAGTTCTTGACGTGCGCGCCGATGCGGACGGTCGAGACGCTGCCGCGGGTGATCGAGGCGTTCCAGCTCGCGACCGGGCTGTCGCCCCACTCGTAGGTGAGCCCGGTCGGCCCCGGCCACTTGTTCGGGTAGACCTGCGGACCCTCGTAGGGACCGAACTCACCGCTGTTGCGAGCCATCTGGAGACCCGCGCCGAGGCCCTTGGGCTGGGCGGTCTTCAGGCAGGCCGGCTGCGGGCCGGCCAGCACGCGGAAGGTGACCTGCCGTCTGCCGGCGCTCAGCAGCGTCACCAGCTCGGGCGAGGTGGCGGTCCAGCCCTTGCCGAGCTTGCCGGCGACGCAGCGCGCGACGACGGTGCGCGCGGCGGCGCAGCTGACGCCCTTGCCACCCAGCACGTCGACGGCGGTGAAGTCGTCAGAGCCGGGCGTGAGCGCGGCGACCTCGTTGCAGCCGCTCAGGCGCTTCGCTCTCGCCGCCGAGGCGGAGGCGGTGAAGGTCGCGGCCAGCAGCGCGGCGAGCAGCAGCGCGATCGCGGCGCTGGCGGCGCGGAGGGGAGGTCGGGCGTCTCGGCGTCTCATCGGATCCAATCCGGCGGGGGTGCGCTCGGCTGGCCGGTCCGTCCCGCGGACCGCCGGCACCCGTGAACACCCTGTGGGTCGGCGGTCTGGGCCGCCGGCTGGAGAAAGAGTGCGGTCGGGTGCGGATAACGGTGCGGTGGCCGCCCGCACCGCACTGCGCGGTCCGATCGGGCTCATCCGGGCCCTCACCTTCGCCCCTGCACGTTCCCCTGACCCCGCTCGGCCAAATGTATACTGTCGCTCGTGCCGCGCATCCTCCACCGGGACGACCCGGACTACGAGGCGGCGCGGCGCGAGAGCGTCTGGGCGCGCAACGTGCCCGGCCGCCGGCCCGAGCGGATCGTGCGCGCGCGCACGGTCGACGAC
>JAEXXR010000530.1 GCA_023405705.1 Actinomycetes bacterium | reverse complement strand
GGCCGCGACGGAGCGCAGGAAGCCGGCGCGGCCTTCGCGGCCGCCGAGCAGCTGGACGGTCTGCATCGGCGCGAGCACGAGCGGGAAGCGGCGGCCGTCGGGGAAGGCGAAGTCGCGCGCGTCGGCGGCGAGTGTCTCGATCCGCCGCGCGATCACGTCGGGCTCGCGCGCCGCGCGTCGCGTCAGCTCCGCCAGGAAGAGCGGCTCGAGGTCGAGCGCGACGACCGCGTGGCCGGCGCGCGCGAGGTCGAGCGCGACGCGGCCGGTGCCGGCGCCGAGGTCGAGCACGGGGCCGCCCTCGGCCGCGGCCAGCTCGCGCCACAGCTCCAGGTCGGCGGTGTAGCCGCCGCATTCGAGGTCGTGCCAGAGGACCGGCCCGGCGGCGCCGCCGGGCTCGTCGTGCTCAGCGCTCACTGCGGAGCACCCCCGCGCGCGTGAGCGAGCCGCCAGGCGAGCTCTCGCACGGAATCCGAGCCTCTTGGCGAGGATTTCGCCTCATCTCCAGTAGTCCGGCGCCAGGCCGCGCCGCGACAGCAGCTCGCGCAGCGACAGCAGGGCGGTGTAGGTCGGCAGCGCGAAGAGCGTGCCGTCGCCGTCGGCGCGGGCGGCGTCGAGCGCCGCCTCCAGCTCCGGCACGACCGCGATCCGCTCCGGCTCGACGCCGGCGTACTTGAAGCGCAGCGCCAGCTCGCCGGCGCGCGTGCCGGCGCAGGTCACTCTGCGCAGCCGCCCGGCGAGCAGCTCGAAGTCGGCGTCCCAGACCCACGAGACGTCGCGGCCGTCGGCGACGTTGTCGTTGAGGACGGCGAGCAGGTCGACCTGCTCGGGCTCCAGCGCGAGCGTCCGCAGCACCTCGTTGGCGCCGGCCGGGTTCTTGATCAGCAGGATCGACAGGTCGCGCTCGCCGAGCGGGATCGTCTCGGCGCGGCCGAAGGCGGCGGCGACCTGCTGCAGGCCGGCGACGATCGCGTCGAACGGGACGCCGAGCGCGTGGCAGAGCGCGGCCGCGCCGAGCGCGTTGTAGACGTTGTAGAGGCCCGGCAGCGGCAGCTCGACGGTTGCGGACTGCTCGGCTGCGGCGGCGTCCGCGCCCGCGCCGTTCCCGTTGCCGGCGATCCGCAGCAGGAAGCTGGCGCCGCGCGTCCCGCGCAGCTGCACCCGTTCGGCGACGACCGACGGCTGCGGCCGGCGCTGGCCGCACTGCGGGCAGTGGTAGTGGCCGAGGTGGCCGAGGTAGACGGCGTCGTACTCGTAGGCGTGGCCGCATCTGCGGCAGTGCTTGGAGTCGGAGGCGTGCTGCATCTCCGGCAGCGCCATCGCGTCGTCCTGCACGCCGAAGTAGACGACGCGCGGCTGGTGGCGGCCGAGATCCGCGACGAGCGGGTCGTCGGCGTTCAGCACCAGCTGGGTCGTCTTGCCGGTGCGGGCGACGATCTCGGCCCAGCGGTCGGCGATCGTCTCCAGCTCGCCGTAGCGGTCGAGCTGGTCGCGGAAGAGGTTGCCGAGCAGCAGCTTGCGCGGCTTCAGCTCGTCGACGAGCTGGCCGAGCCAGAACTCGTCGACCTCGAAGAGGCCGAGCTGACCGTCGATCGCGCGGCCTCTGGCGGCGCCGAGCAGCGTCGAGGCGATCCCGCCGGCCATGTTCGCGCCGGCGCGGTTGTGGACCAGCCGCGTCCCCCTGCGCTCGAGGATCGAGGCGACCATCGCCGCGGTCGTCGTCTTGCCGTTGGTGGCGGAGATCGCGACCGAGCCCTGCGGCAGGCGGCCGGCGAGCGCGCCGATCGCATGCGGCTCCAGGCGCATCAGCACCTTGCCGGGCAGCGAGGTGCCGCCGCCGCGGCCGGCGCGGCGCGCCACCGCCCCCACGGTGCGGGCGACGGCGATCTTGAGCGGGAGGCTGCGACCCGCCATCACGGGACGAGCATGCGCACGGCGCCGGGCACCGTGCGGACCGTCGCGGGCAGCTCGCCGATCGGATCGCCGTCGGCGTAGAGGGTGAAGGGGCGGTCGGCGGAGATCTCCACCTCGACGCCGCGGTGGACCTCGACCTCGGCGTTGCGGACGTGGGTGCCGCGGAAGACCTTCGGGAACTGCGACAGGAAGCGCAGGCGCGGCACGTCGGAGACGGTCAGCACGTCGAAGAGGCCGTCGTCGAGCTGGGCGTCGGGGGCGAGGTACATCCCTCCACCGTAGGCGGAGCCGTTCGCGCAGGCGACGTTGTAGCCGGTGAAGGCGTGCGCCGGCGCGCCGTCGATCACCACCTCGAAGCGGGCCGCTCTCCAGCTCGCGAGCGCGCGCAGCGCCGCGTAGGCGTAGGCCGGCGCGCCGGGGATGCGGGTCGCGTTGGCGATCCGGTTGGCGTCGGAGTCGAAGCCGCAGGAGGCGATCCCGACGAAGCGCTTGTCGCCGACGGCGCCGAGGTCGATCCGCCGCTCCCTCGCGTGCTCGAAGACGGCGCAGGCGGCGACCGGCGAGCGCGGGATCCCGAGCGCGCGGGCGAAGTCGTTGCCGCGGCCGCCCGGCAGGACGGCGAGCAGGCCGTCGCTGCCGTCGAGCGCGCCGGCGACGGCGCCGACGATCCCGTCGCCGCCGAAGGCGCAGGCGACCTCGCCGGCCGCGGCGGCGGCGAGCGCCAGCTCGCGCGCGTGGTCGAGGCCGGTCGTGCGCTCGACGTGGTAGCCGACGCCGTGGGCGCCGAGCCATCTCTCGACGCCCGGCAGCAGCCGCAGCAGGCGGCCGCCTCCGGCGGAGGGGTTGACGATCAGCGCGACGTCCCGGTCCATCGTCGCGGAACCCTACCCGGCGGCCCGGTTCCACTCCGCCGGGGGCGGCGGGGGCTGCACGGGCGGCGTCGTCGTCGGCGGGCCGTCCCCGAGCACGAGCGCGGCGAGGTCGGCGGCGATCGCGACCGGCGCCGGGTCGGCCGCCTCCGCCTCCGCGAGCGTCGTCGCGCCGCTCAGCACGATCGCGCCGTCGAGGCCGGCGG
>JAEXXR010000511.1 GCA_023405705.1 Actinomycetes bacterium | reverse complement strand
CCTGCCAGCTGAAGGCGGCCGCCCGTTCGCGGCCCGCGGGGACGCGCCGCGCGGCCTGCGCGACCGCCTGTTCGGCGGCCGCCGCGAGCGCCGCGGGGTCATGCGGGTCGAAGTAGCAGGGGACGTCGGCGCCGACCTCGTGCAGCACCGGGATGTCGCTGCAGGCGACCGGGACGCCGCGTGCCATCGCCTCGGCCACCGGCAGGCCGAAGCCCTCTGCGAGCGTCGGGAAGACCGCGCAGTCAGCCAGGCCCCAGAGCGCCTCGAGGTCGGCGTCGGACACGTAGTCCGGGAAGCGGACGCGCGTCGCGCCGACCTGCGCCGCGATCCGGCGCAGCTCCGCGTCATAGGGCTCGGGATGACCGGCGAGCACGACGTCGGTGCGCTCGCCGAGCAGCGGCGCCGCCCGGACCAGCACCTCCTGGTTCTTGTGCGGCCGCTTGGCCGCGACGCAGACGACCAGCCGGTCGCCGTCGAGCCCGAGCCGGGCACGCACGTCGGCGGGGTCGCTCGCCGCGACCGTCCGCTCCCGCCCGAGCCCGTGCGGGACGACGAGGAAGCGGCCCGGGTCGAGATCGAGCACGCTGCAGATCTCGTCGCGCGCGGCGGCCGCTCCGGTCAGCAGCACGTCGGCCCGCCGCGCCGCGCGCGCGACGACGAAGCGCATTCCGAAGGTCGTCACGGCGTTGAACGTCTTGTGCGTGAAGAAGGTCGTGTCGTGGAGCGTGATCGCCGAGGGGACGCCCGCACGGATCGGGGCGACGCTCGCGAGGCTGTGCAGGACGTCGAAGCGCTTGCGCCGCGCCAGCCGCGGCAGCATCTCCTGTTCGGCGACCTGACGGCGCAGCCGCTCGCCCTCGTCGGCCGGCAGCGCGACGACCTCCGCCCGCTCGCGCCAGCCCTCGGCGACGAGCGCCGCGGCGCCGCGGCGCGTCGTCACGATCGTGAAGCGCGTGCGCGGCGCCTCCTCGACCAGCGCGGCGACCAGCTCGCGCATGTACGTCTCGGTGCCGCCGGAGCGGCCGGGGTCGAGGAAGAGGGCGTTGATGCCGACGCTGCGCAGAGGCGGTGCCACGCGCGAGATCGTAGTCGTCGCTAGTGTGCGCCGTCCTCATGGGCTACTTCGACTGGCATGAGCAGCCGGGCTACCACCGTGACGTCACCCGCCACTTCGCGCCGTCGGCGAGACTGCTCGACGTCGGCTGCGGGACGGGCTGGATCGCCGACCACTTCGCCGACTACACCGGCGTCGACGGCTCCCCGGACGCGGTCGCCGCGGCCGCCGCGCGCAACCGCAACGTCTCGCTGCACGACGTCGGCCGTCCGCTTCCGTTCGACGACGCCAGCTTCGACGGCGTCGTGCTGAAGGATCTGCTGGAGCACGTCGCCGACCCGGTCGCCGTCGTACGCGAGACGCTGCGCGTCCTGCGCCCCGGCGGCCGCGTCTTCGCGTCCTCCCCGGACGCGCAGCGATGGGTGTGGGACGACTACACCCATCGGCGGCCGTTCACGCGCAAGAGCTTCCGGCTGCTGTTCGCCGACCAGGGGTTCGCGGTCGAGCAGGTCGGCTACGAATCGGTGATGCCGGGAATCGGCATCCTCTCGGCCCGGACCCGCGCGAGGCGGCGCCCGCAGCCGTTCGTCGCGCTCGCGTGGCTGCCGATCATGCGCCGCAACGTCTGGATCGCCGCGGTCCGCCCGATCGACGGCGCGGGAGCCGGCGGCGCGTAGACGTCGCCCCGCACGGGAAGGCATGGAGACGATGGTGAACGAGACCCCGCCGAGCGCGAAGTCGACCGGCTACTACGAGAACCTCCGCAGCGACGTCGTCGCCGGTCTTCCGCGCCCGCTGAGAGCCGTACTGGACGTCGGCTGCGGAGCCGGCGTCGTCGGCGCCAGCCTGCGCGGAGAAGGTGCGACGCGGGTCGTCGGAGTCGAGTACGTCCCCGAGCAGGCGGCACGCGCCGCCGAGGTGCTCGACCGTGCGATCGCAGGGCCCGTCGAGGAGGCGCTCGCCGAGCTCTCGGACGAGCGCTTCGACACGATCCTCTGCCTCGACGTGCTCGAGCACCTCGTCGACCCGGTCGCCGTGATGCGAGGGCTGCGCGAGCTGGCGTCGCCGGGCGCGCATCTGCAGGTCTCGGTGCCCAACGCCCGCCACCTCTCGCTCGTCTGGGACCTCGTCGTCCGCGGCACGTTCGGATACACCGAGCATGGCCACCGCGACAACACGCACCTGCGCTGGTTCACCCGCGCGGACATCGTCGCCGCGGTCGAGTCGGCCGGCTGGCGCGTCGAGCGCGTCGACCACCCCCCGCTCGGGCGCACCCGCCAGCTCGACCGCCTCACAGGCGGCCGCTCGACCGAGTTCACCGTCGGGCAGTGGTACGTGCTCGCACGGGCCGCCTGAGCCGAAGCCCCGGGTACCCTGCCGCCATGTCCGCTCCCGCCGACGTCAGACGGATCGTCCTTCTCCGCGGCACCGCGGCGAACGTCTGGGAGCTGCGCGCGTGGGAGCGGCTGGGCGACGGCTACGACGTCTCGGTGGTGGTTCCCGACACGAACGACTACGACGTCAGCGCGCTGAGGCTGCGCAAGCTTCCGATCCGAACCGCCGGCGGGCGGATTCCAGGCGGGCCGCTCGGCAGGCTCGCGACCAAGGCGGTCGGCGAGCGCTACCTCGGGCTCCCCGAGGCGCTGCGCGGCGCCGACGTGGTCCATTCCGCGGAGCTCGGCTACTGGTTCTCTTGGCAGGCCGCGCGATTGCAGCCCGCGCTCGGCTACAAGCTCGCGCTCACCGTGTGGGAGACGCTGCCGTTCGTCGATGCGTACCGCAACGTGCGCACTCGGCGCTACCGCCGCACCGTGCTCGGTGCCGTGGACCGCTTCCTCCCAACCACCGAGCGCGCCCGCGACGCGCTGCTCCTCGAGGGTGCGCCGGCGGAGCGCATCACCGTCGCGCAGCCCGGCATCGCGGTCGAGCGGTTCGCGCCCGCACGGACGGCGCAGCCGCGCCCCGACGGCAGACGGCTCATCCTCTCGATCGGCCGGCTCGTCTGGGAGAAGGGTCACCAGGATCTGCTTCGCGCGGTCGCGCTGCTGCGGTCGCGCGGCCGGGACGACCTTCGCGTCCTGATCGTCGGGCGCGGGCCCGAGGAGAAGCGCCTGCGCGCCGTCGTGGACGATCTCGGCCTCGGCGACGTGGTCGAGCTGCGCGGCTTCGTCGACCACGACGAGCTGCCGCTGGTCTACGCCGAGGCGACCTGCCTCTTCCTGGGGTCGCTGGCAGTCCCGTTCTGGGAGGAGCAGTTCGGGATGGTGCTCGCGGAGTCGATGGCCGCCCATGTCCCGATCGTCGCCGCCGCGAGCGGCGCCATCCCGGAGGTCGTCGGCGACGACGGCACGCTGTTCCCGCCCGGCGACTGGACCGGGCTCGCCGACGTGCTCGCGGACGGCCCGCTCGCAGCTCCCCCCGGCACGCGGCGCGCCCCGGACCCGGCGCGCCTCGAACGGTTCTCCGATGCCGCGCAGGCCGCCCGCCTGCGCGCCGCCTACGACGAGCTTCTCGCGTGACCGCCGACGTCGTCGTCGTCACGTGGCACGGTCGCGAGGTGCTCCCGTCCTGCCTCGATCACCTCGCGCGACAGACCGAGGGGCACCGCGTGATCGTCGTCGACAACGCGTCGCACGACGGAACTGCCGAGCTCCTGCGCGAGCGGTTCCCGGACGTCACGTTCGTCGAGCTGCCACGCAACGTCGGCTTCGGCGCCGCGGTCAACGCCGGTGCGGCGGCCGGCGACGGCGAGGCGATCGTGCTCGTCAACAACGACCTCGACGCCGACCCGGCGTTCGTCGCCGAGATGGTCGCGCCGCTGCGCGCCGACGCCGCCGTCGGGATGGTCGCCGGACTGACGCTGATGCCGGGCCGTGAGCTGGTCGACGGCTTCGGCGTCGAGCTCGACCGCGGCCTCGCCGCCTACAACCGCCACCGCCGCGACACCCCGGCGAACGCGATCGCGACGTCGGCGCTGCTGGCAGGCCCGAGCGGCGGGGCCGCGGCCTACCGCCGCGCCGCGTTCGAGGCCGTCGGCGGATTCGACGAGCGGCTGATCGCCTACGGCGAGGACGTCGACCTCGCCCTCCGGCTCCGTGTCGCAGGATGGCGTGCGGCGGACGCCCCGGCCGCGCGCGGCGTCCATCTCGGCGGTGCGACGATCGGCGTCGACTCGCCCCGGCAGCGCTGGCTCGCCGGCTTCGCCCGCGGATTCCTGCTGCGCCGCTGGGGAGTGCTGCGCACGCGCGGAGCGCTGCACGCGCTCGTGCTCGACGCGCTCGTCGTCGCCTGGGGCGCGTTGCGCCACCGCACGCTCGTCCCTCTCCGCAGCCGCGCCGCCGGCTGGCGGGCTGCCGGCCGCGGCTCGCATCGCCTGCCGGCCGGCGCGCTCGAGGAGTCGATCGGCCTCGCGGAGGCGATCCGCCGCCTGCGCACGATGCGCTGAGCGGCCGGACCCGCAACCCGACGGCACGGTAGCCTACGGCCGCATGTCTTCGACGCCCCGCGACGGCCAGCCGGAACCGGCCTGGAAGCGGCACCTCGGCACAGCTTTGCACCGGTTCCCCGTCGTCGCGCGGTCCGGCGCCGGCCCGGCGTATCTGCGCTGGCAGCGCCGCCGTCGGCGGGCCGCGCGACGCGCCGCCGAGGCCAACGGCGACGTCAGCCTCTCACGTCCGTCGCTGCACGGCCTCGACGACAAACTGGACAGATGGATCGGAGACCTCCACGGGGGCTACTTCGTCGAGGCCGGAGCCAACGACGGCTTCGAACAGTCCAACACCTACCACCTCGAACGCTTCCGCGGCTGGTCGGGGCTGCTTGTCGAGCCGATCCCCCACCTGCATCGCGAGGCGGTGCTCGAGCGCCCCGGCTCCAGGGTCGTCCACGCGGCGCTGGTCGCACCCGAGCAGGATGGAGAGCAGCTCACGCTCCAGTACGGCGGGCTGATGTCGGTCGTCAGCGGAGCGAGAGGCTCCGCCGCGGAGGACGAAGCCTACGTCGCGCAGGCGTTCTCGCTCGGCCTCGAAGCGCCGATGCAGGTATCCGCCCCGGGCCGGACGCTGTCCGGCCTGCTCGACGAGGCCGGCGCTCCTGAGATCGATCTGATGTCGCTCGATCTCGAGGGGTTCGAGCCGGTCGCGCTCCGCGGGCTCGACCTCGAGCGCCACGCGCCGCGGCTGCTCCTCGTCGAGGTGCAGGACGCCGTGCACCGCGAGGCGGTCGAGCGGGCGCTCGGCGAGCGCTACCGCTTCGCCGCGCTGCTGACGCACCACGACGCGCTGTACGAACGCGTCGGCTAGCCGCCCGCCGCGCCGCCGGCGCGCCGTCCCGGCAGCGCCTCGAACAGCTCGGCCGGAACCGCGCGGAACATGAGCGCGAGGCCGCCGTAGACCCCGACGGCGAGCATCGTCTGCACGACCGCCGGCAACGGCAGCAGCACGCAGAGGCCGGCGATGCCGGCCGCCGCGACGAGCTTGGGCACGTAGCGCAGGCTCGGCCGCAGGTCGGGCCGGACGCGGGCGAGCATCGCGAGCGCGGTGATCGCGAGCACGACCTCGCCGATGCTGGCGGCGAGCGCGGCGCCGTTCGCGCCCCAGAGCGGGATCAGCGTGAAGCCGAGCACCAGCACGACGACGAGCGCGACGAGGTTGACGAGCACGAGTTGGCGCTGACGCTGGATCGCGATCAGGCCGATCGTGCCGACCTGCGTCAGGAACGCGCCCGCGATCGCGACCGACTGGATCCGCAGCGGATCGGCGGCCGCCGCGAACTCGCTCCCGCCGAGCAGCTGCACGATCGGCTCGGCGCCGAGCACGAGCACCAGGCCGAGGCCGAGGCCGAGCAGCAGTGCCGCCTCCCCCATCCGCTGGAGCACGTACGCGAGCCGTCTCGCGTCCGCGACGTGGGCGTGCGCGAGGATCGGGAACGCCGCGCCGATCATCATCTGCGGCACGCCGAGGAGGATCTCCGACACGCGGTAGGAGGTCGCGAACAGACCGGTCTGCTCGGCGGTCGCGACGATCGAGCTGATCACGATCAGCGCGCGCACGTAGGTCGTGTTGACGACCATGCTGAGCGCGACCGGCCACGCCTCGCGCAGCACGGGGCGCCACTCGCTCCAGGCGAACCGCGGGGTGACCCAGGCGCCCGCGCCCGTGACGGCGAGCGCGACGGCGACCCCGGCGGCGCCGGCGACGCCGTAGACCGCGAAGAACGGCAGCAGGCCGGAGCCGGCGATCACGAGCGCGACGATCCCGCCGACGATCACCAGCTGGCGCGACAGCTCGACGACGGTCACGCGGCCGTACCGGAGGTCGACGCTGAGCGGCATCACGAGCGTCATCGCGACCGCCGACAGCACGACGCCGAGCCCCGCCAGCAGCGTGCCCGTCACCAGCGCGTTCGGATAGCCGGCGACGACGGCGAACGCGACGCCGACCGTCACGCCGAGCGGGGTCAGCACGAGCCGGATGCCGACGAGGTCGGCCAGCAGCGTGCGACGACGCACGGCGTCGGCGTGGACGTACAGCCGCTGTCCCACGACGGTCAGGCCGGCGTCCGTGAGGCCCTGCACGACGGTGACGATCGCGATCACGGTCGTGAACTGACCGAACCGGACCACGCCGAGGTGACGCAGCAGGAAGATCGACGCGATCGCCGTGAGGAGCAGGCCCGCTCCGTATCCGGCGGTGCGCACGAGCCCTCCGCGGATCGCGCGGTTGCCGGCGTCAGGCCCCGTGAGGACGCCGTGCTGCTCGGGTTCGGCCGCGGGTTCGCTCATCGGCCCGCGGACGGTAGCGGAACGTCGCCGCCTGATCGGCGCAGCGCAGGGCGGCCGAGCGTGGAGCAGCGTCCCCAGTTCCCCCGCTCGTCGGCGAGCGGCCTCCAGCATCTACCCTCTCTCGCGTGCGCACGGTCGCTCCGACCGCCGCGGTCCCCGCCCACGGCGTCCGCTCATCCTGGCTCCCACTCGCCGCGATCGTCGTCCTCGGCGCCGTCCTGCGCTTCGCGACCCTCGGGTCGCAGAGCCTGTGGTTCGACGAGGCGGCGACGTGGGAGCTCACGCGACTGCCCTTCGGCGAGATGCTCTCGGCGCTGCCCGACAGAGAGAGCAACCCGCCGCTGTTCTACGTGCTCGAATGGCTGACGACGAGAGCCCTCGGCGACTCCGAGGCCGTGCTGCGACTCCTCTCTGCGGTCGCCGGCACCGCGCTGATCGGCGTCAGCTGGGCGATCGGGCGGCGGGTCGGCGGGCCGCGCGCGGGGCTCGCGACCGCGCTGCTCGTCGCCGTCAACCCGCTGCTGGTGTGGTTCTCGCAGGAGGCGCGCAGCTACGAGCTGGTCGCGCTGCTGAGCGCGGCGTCCCTGCTTCTCTTCCTGCGCGCCCTCGACGACGACCGGCCGCGGGTCCTCGCCTGCTGGGCGCTGCTTTCGGCGCTCGCGCTCTGCACCCACTACTTCGCGTGCTTCGTGCTCGCGCCGCAGATCGCGTGGCTGCTGTGGCGGCATCCCCGCCGTCGCGCGGTCCTGCTCGCGGTCGCCGCGCTCGCGGTCACCGCCGCCGCACTGCTGCCGCTGCTGCTCGCCCAACGGGACAACCCCTACGACATCGCCGACGCGTCGCTGCTCGTGCGGCTCGCGCAGGTGCCGAAGCAGTTCCTCGTCGGGTATCGCGGGCCGCTGTCGCTGCCGACCGCGATCGTTGCGGGCGCGATCGCGCTGTTCGCCCTCGTCGTGCTGGCGCGGCGCGCGCAGACACCGGTGCGGGAGCGGGCGCTGCTGGTCGCCGGCATCGGTGCCGCCGGCATCCTGCTGCCGCTGGTCGGTGCCGCGGTCGGGTTCGACTACGTCAACGCTCGCAATCTGCTGCCGGCGCTCGTACCGCTGACCGCCGCGATCGCAACGGGCCTGGCCTCCGCACCGGCATGGCGCGGCAGACCGGTCGGTCCGGCGCTGACCGTCGCGTTGAGCGCGATCTCGCTCGCCGTGGTCGTGACGATCGCGACCACCCCGCGGTATCAGCGCGCCAACTGGGAGGGCCTGGCACGCGGCCTGGGGGCCTCCGACACGCCGCGCGCCATCGTCATCTCCCCGGCCAACGGCGCCCTCGCTCTGCGCTACTACCGCCGCGATCTCACCGATCTCCCTCATTCGGGCAGACCACTGCTCGAGGTCGACGTCGTCGGCGTCGCGGGCGCGACCAGCCCCGGCGAGGAACAGCGACTGCCCGCGCAGGTCGGCACGCAGTTCGAGGTCGCCGGGTTCTCACCGGCCGGCGTCGAACGCACCGACCGCTGGATCCGGCTGAGCTACCGAGCCGCCGCGCCGGTGCTCGTCCAGCCCGCACGCGTCGCCTCGATCCGCTTCTCGCAGGAGCCGCCGAACGTCTCGCTGCTGCCGGCCGGCAGATGAGCGGACGGCTGCGCCCGCGGCGGCCTGGGCGCACCCTTGCGGCCGATCGCCGGCCCATGCCCTAGACTTCGGCGCGTCAGCGTGCATCGAGGACCGCGCGGGGCGGATTCACGAAGCCGCGAAGTTAAAGCGCAACCTTTCCACGTTTGGCCCGTTGACGTAGGCGGAACGATCCCCCAATCGTCACCGCCGACGACCTGTATGTCGACCTCTTCCTTCGAAGTCATCTCCTCCCGCCCCGCCCGCGCCGCCAGGGCTCCGCGCCCCGTGCCCGCGCCGGCCCCGGTCCTGCCGGACGTCGAGCAGATCGCCGTGCTCGACGTCCCGCTCGCGCTGACCGACTACGAGCGCGCGCTCGACTGGATCGACGCGGCGGTCGCCGCCGGCGCCCGCGAGTACGTCTGCGTCGCCGCCGTCCACACCGTGATGGAGTCGCGCGACGACGAGGCGCTGCGCAGCGCCGTCGACCGCGCCGCCTTCACCGTCCCCGACGGCCAGCCGCTCGCGTGGGCGCTGCGCGCGCTGGGCCACGACATCGAGCAGCGCGTCTACGGGCCCGAGCTGATGGCGAGGGCCTGCGCACGGGCCGCCAGAACCGGCCAGCGCCACTACCTCTACGGCGGCCGCGACCAGAGCGCGCTGTTCAAGCTGACGCTGCGGCTGCGCCAGCGCTTCCCCGGCCTGCGCATCGTCGGCGGCTACTCGCCCCCGTTCCGCGAGCTGTCCGAGGCCGAGCTCGACGCGATCGCCGCCGACATCAACCGCGCCCGCCCGGACGTCGTCTGGGTCGGCATCGGCGTGCCCAAGCAGGAGAAGTGGATGGCCGCGATGCGCGACCGCCTCGACGCCCCCGTGCTGGTCGGCGTCGGCGCCGCCTTCGACTTCCACGCCGGCCTCGTCCCCCAGGCGCCGCCGTGGATGCAGCGCAACGGGCTGGAGTGGCTGTTCCGGCTCAAGCAGGAGCCGCGGCGGCTGTGGAAGCGCTACGCGCGCCACAATCCCCGCTTCGTCGCCGGCTTCGCGCGGCAGTGGGTCGCGGAACGCCGCGCCCGCCCCGCCCGCTAGCCTCTTGCGGACATGAGCGCTCCCGCCCCCGACGTCGCGGTCGTCGGCCTCGGCCGGATCGGTCTGCCCCTCGCTCTCAGCTTCGCCGACCGGGGACTGACGGTCGTCGGCGTCGACAACGACGCCGCCCGCCTGGACTCGATCGCGTCGGGCCGCATGCCGTTCATGGAGACCGGCGCCGACGAGCTGATCGCGCGCGTGCACGCCTCCGGCCGCATGACGACGACCGCCGACGTGACCGACGCAGCCGCCGCGAACGCGATCGTGCTGACGCTCGGCACCCCTTCTCTGTCCCACATCGAGATCGACATGAGCGACATCCGCTCGGTGCTCGACGACCTGCTGCCGCTGCTGCGACCGGGGCAGACGATCGTGCTGCGCTCGACGATCGCGCCCGGCACGACCGAGTTCGTCGCCGGGTACCTGGAGCGCAAGCGGGGCCTGAGGATCGGCGAGGACGTCTTCGTCGCGCACGCGCCCGAGCGGATCGCCGCCGGCCGCTTCCTCGAGGAGATCGACACGCTGCCGTGCATCATCGGCGGCGTCGGCGAGGAAGCCGGCCGTCGCACCGCCGAGCTGTTCGGCGTCTTCGACGCGGAGATCGTGCAGACGACGCCGGTGCAGGCCGAGCTGGCGAAGATCTGGGCGAACATCATGCGCTACACGACCTTCGCGCTGCCGAACCTGCTGATGATGGACTGCGAGCAGTACGGCGCGAACGTCTTCGACGTGATCGACCTCGTCAACCGCGACTACCCGCGCGGCGGCCTCGCCCAGCCCGGCTTCACCGCCGGCACCTGCCTGCGCAAGGACTTCGCCTTCTCCGAGGAGCGCTCCAACGCACCGGGCATGCTGCTGGCGGTCTCGCGCGTGAACGAGTCGGTCCCGAACTTCCTCGTCACGGGGATGAAGCGGCGGATCGACGGCGGCTCGCTCAACGGCCGCAAGGTCGCGGTGCTCGGCCTCGCCTTCAAGCGCGACACCGACGACGAGCGCGACTCGCTCGCGCACAAGCTGGTGCGGCTGCTGGAGCGCGAGCTGGCCGACGTCGCGGTCCACGACCCGCTCGTCGCCTCCCCGACGCAGCCGCTGGAGGAGGCGCTGCGCGACGCCGACGTCGTCGTCGTCGCGGCCAACCACTCGGTCTTCGGCGAGCGCTCGACGCTGCAGGCGCTCGCGGCGCTCGCCTCCGACGGCGCGCTCGTCGTCGACCCCTGGAACTGCCTCGGCAGCGGTCAGGTGTTCGCGTTCGCCGACGAGCTGTCGCTCGTCCCCGGTGTGGAGGAGTCCCCCAAGTCATGACCCGTGTGCTCGTCACTGGCGGCGCCGGCACGATCGGCGCCGCGGTCGTCCGACGGCTGATGCGCGACCCGGCCTACGAGGTGCGCGTCTCCGACCAGCGCCCCGCGCCGCTGTGGATGCGCGAGGCGTGCGAGATCCACACCGGCGACCTGCGCGACCTCGAGCAGGCCAAGCAGGCGATGGACGGCTGTCCGCTCGTGATCCACCTCGCGGCGATCGTCGGCGGCATCGGCAACTTCCACAAGCTGCCGTACACGCTGACGGAGATGAACAACGGCCTCTACAACGCCGTCTTCCGTGCCGCGATCGACCTCGGCGTCGAGCGCTTCACGTACGTGTCGTCGTCGATGGTGTTCGAGAACGCGACCGAGTACCCGACGACCGAGGCCTACCTGCCGCAGTGCCCGACGCCGACCTCGGCGTACGGCTTCTCGAAGCTGACCGGCGAGATCTACTGCCGCGCCGCGCACGTCGAGCACGGCCTGCCGTACACGATCTGCCGCCCCTTCAACGCCTACGGCCCGGGCGAGA
Organism: Actinomycetes bacterium; assembly: GCA_023405705.1. Next base: position 764 of record JAEXXR010000511.1, on the reverse strand, counting down.
TGCCCGACCCCGAGCCGGGCATCGCGCACATGGTCCCGGACGTGATCAAGAAGGTCCTCGCCGGCCAGAAGCCGCTGGAGATCTTCGGCTCCGGCAGACAGACGCGGACGCTCACGCACATCGACGACATCGCCGACGGCATCGTCGTCGCCACCGGCCACCCGGCCGCGCTCAACGAGGACTTCAACGTCTCCGCCTCCGAGGAGCTGACGATCGCCGAGACCGCGCGGATCATCTGGGAGGAGTGCGGCGAGGACCCGGCCGCCTTCGAGCTGAGGCACCTGCCGACGTTCGAGGTCGACGTCGTCCGCCGCTGGCCCTCCGTCGAGAAGGCGAGAGAGCTGCTCGGCTGGGAGGCCCGGATCGGCGTCCGCGAGGGCATCGCCCAGACGGTCGCCTGGCTGCGCGAGCAGGACCTCTCCAAGGGCTCCCACCTCAGCTCGCTCGGCGGCTGAGCCGCGGGCCGGCGTGCCCCGCCGCTACCGTTGCAGCCGCGCATGAGCAGCCCCCAGGCCACGATCGTCGTCCCCACCCGCGACCGGGCCGGTTACCTCGACGTCGCGCTGGCGTCGTTGGCGCCGCAGGCAGCGGCGGCGGGGGCGGAGGTGGTCGTCGTGCTCGACGGGCCCGATGCCGCGAGCGCGGCGGTCGCCGAGCGGCACGGCGCGCAGGTCGTCTCCTTCGAGGCGCCGCGCGGGCTCAACGCCGCGCGCAACGCCGGCTTCGACGCGGCCCGCAGCGACCTCGTGATCTACGTCGACGAC
>JAEXXR010000465.1 GCA_023405705.1 Actinomycetes bacterium | reverse complement strand
CTCCAGCACGGCGCGGCGGCCGTGCGCGTCGAGCCGGCGGGTCTCGCGCAGCAGCGTCGCGCGCGCCTGCGTGACGTCGAGCTGCACGGCGGCCTCGGCGGCGTGCGTCGGCGTCGAGCAGCAGACGGCGGCGACGTCGTCGATCAGCGTGCGGTCGGTGTGGTGGCCGACCGAGGCGATCACGGGCACGCGCAGCAGCGCGACGGTGCGGCAGAGCGTCTCGTCGCAGAAGGCGAACAGGTCGGCGAGCGAGCCGCCGCCGCGCGCGACGATCACGACCTCGACCTGCTCGATCGCCGCCAGGTCGCGCAGCGCCTGCGCGATCTTCGGCGCCGCGTGGCGGTCCTGCACCGGCGCGAAGCCCCACACGACCGTGCCCTCCCAGCCGCGTCGTCTGAGCCCGGCGAGGACGTCGTCGCGCGCCTTGCCGCTCTCGCCGGTGACGACGCCGATCGTGCGCGGCAGCAGCGGGCGGGGGAGGTGCTTCTGCGGCTCCAGCAGCCCCTCGGAGGCGAGCAGCTTGCGCAGGCGGTCGACCTGCGCGAGCAGGTCGCCCTCGCCGGCTATCCGCATGTCGGTCGCGCGGAAGGAGAAGGAGGGGGAGGAGGTCGCGCTGCCCGGGTAGTAGTCGCAGCCGCCGGCGAGCACGACCTGCGCGCCGTCGCTGGGGTCGACGCCGAGCCGGTCGAAGTCGGTCCGCCACATCGCGCACGGCAGCGCGCCGCGCGGGTCACGCAGCTCGAAGTAGACGGTCGTGCGGCTGGTGCGGAAGTTCCACAGCTCGCCGAAGACCTGCACGCGCGCGAAGGAGCGCAGCTGCTGTCTGAGGCGCTCGGCGTAGACGCCGACGGCGAACGGGCCGGGCAGCGAGCTGCCCGGGATCCCGGCCGGCGTCTGCGCCGGCTCGCTCACGGCGCCGGTACGGAGGCGACCGCGTCGGCGACGGCGCGCACGACGCCGGCCTTGTCGTCGCCACCGGGGACGATCACGAGCGTGTCGGCGCCGATCGCGGCATAGCGGCCGACCTTCTCCGCGAGCGTGTCGGGCGTCGCGGCGATCGTGCCGGAGTCGATCAGCTCGTCGGTCAGCGCCATCGCCGCTCCGAGCCGGTCGCCGTCCAGGAACTTCTCCTGGCAGGCGCGGGCGGAGTCGCCGTGGCCGTACAGGTCGGCCAGCTCGACGTAGAAGTTCTTGTCCTTGGCGCCCATCGCGCCGAGGTAGAAGGCGAGCCACGGGCGCACGAGGTTGCGCGCCTCCTCGAGCGTGTCGGCGATCGCCGTCGGCACGACCGGCGCGACGTCGATCTCGGACAGCTCGCGGCCGGCCTTCTCGGCGCCCGCGCGCAGCGGGTCGAGCAGCAGGTCGGGCTGCTCGGGGTTGAGCAGGAACGGCAGCCAGCCGTCGGCGATCGCGGCCGTCTGCTCGACCGACTTCGGCCCGATCGCGCCGAGGTAGATGGGGATCCGCGGCTGGACCGGCTTGGCGAGCAGCTTCAGCGGCCGGCCGAGGCCGGTGGCGCCGGGTGCGTCGGCCGGCAGCGGCAGCGTGAACTCGCCGCCGTCGTAGGTCAGCGTTCTGCGCGCGAGGATCGTGCGGACGATCTCGACGTACTCGCGCGTGCGCGCCAGCGGTCTCTTGAAGGGGACGCCGTACCAGCCCTCAGAGACCTGCGGCCCGGAGGTGCCGAGCCCGAGCCGGAAGCGCCCGCCGCTGATGACGTCGAGCGAGGCGGCCGCCATCGCGGTCGCGGCCGGCTGGCGGGCGGGGATCTGCATCAGGCCGGAGCCGAGCGCGATCCGCTCGGTCTTGCCGGCGAGCAGGCCGAGCAGCGAGACGGCGTCCTGTCCCCACGCCTCCGAGATCCAGATCGAGTCGAGCCCGAGCTCGTCGCCGAGCACGGCGAGGTCGATCTGCTCCTCCGGCGTGAACCAGGGCCAGTAGGCGAGGAAGAGTCCGAGGCGCATGCGGCGAGCCTAGCCGACCCGCCGGCCGCGCCTCGTCGCCTCCATTGCCCGGTCTCCTAGCCGGATCGTCGCCCGAGCCGCCCGGCAGTCGCATCCCACAGCCGCCGCGCCAGCCGCGCCGCCCGCTCACTCGGCCGCCCGTTCGGATACGCCCATCTGCTCTTCCCCGGCGGGTCGTACATCTCCAGACGCAGACCGGTCTGAAGAAACAACTGGTCGGCGTGGCTGAGCTGTCTTCTCCGTCGCATGCGGTCGACGCTACACGCCACAGAGCGGGATGACTACACACGAAACCACTGCAATTGCAAAGAAAGTGAAGCTTGCGCGCGCTCGCCGCTCGCCGCTCGGCGTTCGAGATCGGCTCCTCATTGTCGAGATACACAGCATCGAGATGCCGCGCGACAGCCACATGGATCGCCCCCGAGACGGCGGCGCATCGTTCGTTCAAGAGCAGTGCAAGGATCGGCTCGGGACGCATCCCCACCGATATCTCGGTGGGAGACGCGACGGCGGCGAGCGCTGAGAGCATCGAGCACCCGATCAGGATCAGTGGCGCGGCGCCAATGAAGGAGGTCACGCCTCCGGAACCCGCCCACGTCGCGGAGAGCGCAGCGCCCGCGACGACGATGACGGCAGCGCGTGCGATGAGCGCCTCGCGACGTCGCTGCTGTCGCTCCAATGCAGCGGTTGCGTGCTCGTAGGCGAGCTGAGCTGCGACGGCGAATGGGTCCGGCGACTGCATCGCCCTCGACTATCGGCCATGGCGAGCCGCCGACGCGTGCGATCGGCAGATTCGTTGCGAAGGCCGATGAGCGGCGCCGCGAAGCGCGGCGCCGTGGTCAGAGTGAGCCGCGCTCAGGCGGCGTCGTCGACGCTGGCGAGCGTCTTCATGCCCGGCTGCTCGGGCGTGCCGCGGACCTCGCCGTGGAACCCGAGCGCCTCGAGGCGGGCGATCTCGCGCTCGCCCTCGACGCGGGCTGGGTGGTCGGCGGGGAGGCCTCTGATGAGGCGGACGATCCGCTCGCGCAGCTGGCCTGCGAAGTGGGGGGTCGAGGCGCCCATCAGCTGGCGGACGTCGTCGACGGTGACCTCGCGCCCGGGGCGCAGGCGGTCGGGATGCTCGAATCTGCTCACGGCGCGCTCGTTCTGACGGGGGCGATCTCCAGGAGGCCGTCGATCCGCGACTGGACGGGAAGCGATATCGCCGCCTCGTCGCCGATCAGCCAGGCGTGATTGTAGACCCCGCGGACCGGATCGCGCTCGTACCCCGGCTGGATGTCGAGCAGGTACTCGCCGAGCACGAGCGGCAGCTCCTCCGCGTCGTCGAGCAGCAGCAGCGGGCCGTAGGTGCCGCTCGCCGACAGCGGCGCGGCCGCGGCGGCGTCGCCGGGGCGTCTGTCGTTGGCGAAGACGAGGCCGTGGCCGGGGTCGACGACGCCCCAGCCGAACTGGCCGTCGCTGAAGCGGGCGAAGGCGATCGCGTTTCTGACGGCGTCCTCGCCGGAGATGCGCGTGACTCTTCCGAGCCCTCTCAGCGCCTGCTCGACTCTTCTGCCGATCGCCGCCTCCGGCCCGAGCAGGTAGATGCGCGGTCTGCGATGGGTCCGCAGGGCGGCGAAGGTCGCGCCGGGGATCGTGTCTCTGCTGACCAGCAGCACCGGGACGCCGCTCTTGGCGGCGTAGCCGGCGGCCGGCATCGAGAAGGCGGCGTCGTCGGCGGAGGCGATCATCACCGCCTGCGTCTCCCTCCCGACGGCGGCCGCCTGGAGTCTGTCGACCGCCGCCGCGAGCGCGACCGGGTCGGCGCCTCTGACGGTCGTCGAGCGGTAGCCCTCGGGCGCCGGCGTCTCCTCGCCGATCCGGATCACCTGCGTCCCGCCGAGCGCGGCGGCGCCGGTCGGGGCGAGCGCTCTCAGCGCGTCGGCGCTCGCCTGCGGCAGCGTTCTGCCGTCGGTCAGCAGGATCGGCGCGCGCAGCGGCGCGCTCATCAGCACCGACGCCGCGATCCCCGCCTGCCAGTCGTCCTGGTCGACGAGCACGACCGCGTCCGGGTTGGCGTTCGGCGCGTTGCCCGGGTAGACGGCGAGCGCGACCCCGGCGGCGTTGGCGACCGGGTCGGCGCCACCGACGCGCGTCGTGTTCTTCGTCGCGAAGAGCGGGAAGCCCAGCTGCGCGGAGGCCTGCGGCTCGTCGCCGGCGGAGCCGATCTGGGGCTGCGTGATGACGAGGCCGCGCTGGTCCCCGTCGTCACCGCCGCCGCAGGCGGCGAGGCCGGTCAGCAGGGACAGCAGCAGACCGGCGAGGGCGAGGCGACGGCGGCGGGACATGGCCGGCACCATAGCCCGCCGCCGAGCGGATCGAGCCGGTCGGCGGTGAAGATCGCGTGAAGCGCCGCCGCCGGCAGCGGTCGTGGGGCCGCTACTCGCCCTGGTCCTCGTCGGGGTCCTGCAGCCCGACGACGAGCTTGAAGGAGGTGCGGTCGTCGTCGACCTTCGTGCCGATCGCGAGCGAGCGGTAGGCGCTCAGGTAGGGGAGCACCTGCTGAACCTCGGGATCGCGCGTGGCGCCGAGGTTCGTCAGCAGCGCGACGAGCGGGTCGACGGTCAGCACGAAGTCGGCTCTGTAGCCGCCGCCGAGCGAGGCGATCGCCGACTTCGCCGGCTCCTCCTCGCCGAACGCCTGCGGCGGGTCGACGGCGTCGCGCGCGGTGCCGAGGCCGATCGCGATCGCGACGCGGTCGTCTCTGGCGAGCACGACGAGCGGCTGCGGGAAGTCGGGCAGGCGCACCTGGAAGCCGTCGCCGCCGACGACCGACGCGGTCTGCAGGCCGGTCGCGCCGGCGAGCTGCTCGAGTCTGCCGACGAACCGCTTCGACGCCGCCTCGTCGCTGGAGCCGGCGACGAGGCCGGCGCCGAGGTCGAGCGGCGAGGTGCCGCGCGCGAAGAACCCGATGCCGCCGATCCAGCTGAGCAGGTCGCGCTCGAGGTCGAGGCCGGTGAGCGATCTCAGCTCGTCGAGCGCTCTGGCGTAGCCGCCGGTGCCGCCGAGCTGCTCTCTCAGCTGCGACTGGACCAGCGGGCCCGCGAAGGCGAGCCAGGCGTCGGCGGGCATGTCCTCGATCGAGAGGCTGCCCTCGCCGCTTTCGCCGAGGACCTCCTGGACGCCGTCGCCGGAGCCCTCCAGCACGATCTGGTCGGCGCGCATCGTCAACGACACGACGAGGTTCCCGACGCTGTCGAGGTCGAGCTGCTCGAGGTTGGAGGCGATCTCCGGGTCCTCGGTCGCGCCGCTCTGCTCGATCAGCTCGACGAGCGCGCGCCCATCGAGCCAGCCCCACGCGAGGCGGTCGTCCGGGACGCTGCCGGCGGCCTCTCTGAAGTCGGAGTCGTCGGCGAGCGATCTGCCCTTCGACGCCTGGACCGCGGCTCTGAAGCCCCCCAGGCTGCCCATCACGACGAACCCCTCGACGACACCGCCGATCAGGTTCTCCTCCGTGTCGCGCCAGTAGTCGACGCCCTCGTACGCCCCGACCTTCTCGAGATCCGTGTCGTCGTCGTCCTCGAACATCTTCTTCGCGCGGTCGGCGTCGGTGGACTGGAACACCGCCGCCCACTCGGGCGGCTCGGAGCCGGAACCCGCGCCCGCGAGCGCGAAGACCCCGACGGAGTCGCCGAGCCACGGCTCGACCCATCTCGAGTAGCCGTCCCGCGTGCCCGAGGAGGTCTCCTCGTCGAGCCATCTGCGCAGCTCGGCGCCGGGGTCGTCGACGCGCACGATCTTTCTGAGGGCCGCCTCGACGCCCTCGCCGACCTCGCCGCTGGGCTGCACCAGCACCTCGCCGTAGGCGATCGCCTCGGCGGGCACGAGCGTGGCGGGCCCGGCGCTGGTCGAGGAGGCCTTCTTGTCCTCGCCGCAGGCGGCCAGGACGAGCGCGGAGAGGGCCACTGCGAGCGCCGCGACGGCGATGCGCAGCGGGCGCGCGAGAGGGTGCGAGATCGGGGACATGGGGCGGCATCCTAGGTCGCGCAGGCGACGCCAACCCGCAGTTCGCGGGAATTTCCGGAATGCGAGGGGTTGACGTAACGCCTCCCGCTTCGGCTAGGATGCCGCCCAACGCCGAACCCGGGGCCCGAAGCCCTGGGACGGGGGACCCGAGTTATTGGGGCGAGTCTCGCGGTAGATCCGTGGGAGGCGCCGGCTCTTTCCGCGCTAGCCCGACAGCTAACCCCGCAGGCCGACGAAAGAGAGTGCAGTTGCGCGCACGGACCCTGGTCGTGCTGGGTCTCATGATGTTCGCCGTCGCCCTCGCTCCCGCCACCGCGGGAGCTGTCACGGGCGGTGCCGGGCTCACGAGCGACTCCACGGCGAGCGCCCCGAAGGGCAAGCAGGCGAAGAAGGCCAAGAAGAAGAAGGCCAAGAAGAAGTCGCCCGCCAAGGCCCCGGCAGCTCCGCAGGTCCATGACGCGCAGCAGCAGGAGGGCCAGACCGGCTCTGCCGCGGGCGGCGCCGGCTACGGCCACGTCCCGCCGATCGACGCCAGGCTGACGGTCCCCGGCAGCCGCGCCGTCTTCAGAGACGGCTTCGCCTACGCGCCGGCCGCCGCTCCGATCGAGGTCCAGGAGGCCGTCTGGGCCGCCAACGACCTGCTCGACAAGCCGTACGTCTACGGCGGCGGCCACAAGAGCTTCCGCTCCGCCGGCTACGACTGCTCCGGCACCGTCTCCTACGCGCTCAACGGCGCGGGCCTGCTCGACACGCCGCTCGACTCCACCGGCTTCATGTCGTGGGGCGACGCCGGCAAGGGCAGATGGATCACGGTCTACACCAACCCGGGCCACGCCTTCGTCGTGATCGCCGGGCTGCGCCTCGACACGAGCGGTCCGGGCGAGAAGGGCCCCCGCTGGCGCCCGGGCAAGTACGCGACGGCCGGCTTCAAGGTCCGTCACCCCGAGAACTTCTGAGACCTGCCGATCCTGGGGCTGCCCGCCCCTCGGCCCGGCACGCCGGGCGATAGGCTTGGTCCTCTGATTCGCGAACCTGCCAGAGGAGGATCCTGATGGCCGGCCTGTCCGGGCGCTTTTCCACCGTCGTCAAGGCGAAGATCTCGAAGATGCTCGACAAAGCCGAGGATCCGTCCGAGACGCTGGAGTACAGCTACCAGAAGCAGATGGAGCTGCTCCAGAACGTGAAGAAGGGCCTCGCGGACGTCGTCACGTCCAAGAAGCGCCTTCAGCTCCAGTCGCAGAAGATGGAGCAGCAGGTCGTCAAGCTCGACACGCAGGCGCGTCAGGCGCTCGCGGCCGGCAACGAGACGCTCGCGCGCACCGCGCTGGAGCGCAAGGCTGCGATCCAGGGCGAGCTCCAGGGGCTCGACACGCAGATCGCCGAGCTCGAGCAGCAGCAGCAGTCGATGGTCGACAACCAGGCCAAGCTGCAGTCGAAGATCGAGAACTTCCGCACGAAGAAGGAAGTCGTAAAGGCGCAGTACTCCGCCGCCGAGGCGCAGGTGCGGATCTCCGAGGCCGCGACCGGAGTCGGCGAGGAGATGGCGGACGTCGGCCTCGCGATGCAGCGTGCGCTCGACAAGACCGAGAACATGCGCGCCCGCGCGCAGGCGGTCGACGAGCTCGAGAGAGCCGGCGCCTTCGACGACCTGACGCAGCTCGGCGACGGCACCGACGACATCGACCGCCAGCTGGCGCAGCTCAGCGCCGGCACCGGCGTCGACAACGAGCTGGAGAAGATGAAGGCCGAGCTGGCCGGCGGCAGCGCCGCTCCGGAGCAGCTCGGCGCGGGCGACGCGCCGGCCGCCGAGCCGGGCAAGGAGCAGTCGGCATGATCGTGCGCATCGCGACGGAAGGGCAGTACAAGCTCGCCGACGAGATCGCAGACCGCCTCAACCAGCTCGACAACGAGGCGGTCGCCGCCGCCGAGGCCGAGGACGAGGCGAAGTTCACGCAGCTGTTCGGCCAGATCATCGAGCTGATCCGCACCGAGGGCACCCCGCTGGACGCTG
>JAEXXR010000459.1 GCA_023405705.1 Actinomycetes bacterium | reverse complement strand
CGCCTGCGGCGCGCGCGGCACCGCCGAGGCGGCCGCCGAGGAGCTGGAGATCGCCGGCGCCCCGCCGCGCCGGCTCGGCTTCGACGAGCTGACCGCCTCCGAGCGGCGGATCGCCGAGCTGGCCGCGGGCGGCCGCACCAACCGCACGATCGCCGACGAGCTGTTCGTCACCCCCAAGACGGTCGAGAACCACCTCACGCGCGTCTACGCGAAGCTCGGGATCGACGGCCGCACCGCGCTGGCGGGCGCGCTCGGAGCCTCCTCCCGCTAGGGCCCGCGGCGGCGCGCGCCGGGACGATCCCGACCCCTCGACGCGGAGGGCGCGCGGCCTCCCCCGGGACCCCTGGGACGCGATTCAGGGGGGTCCCCCCTCACGCCGTCTGGCGCGACGGCGCGCATCCTCCCCGGCGTGCCCCGCTCAACGCCGATCGAAGTCCGTTGCGTGCTCGACTCGCTGGAGCCGATCAGCGGCCGCGTCACGGACCTCCGTGGCCGCAGCGCCGCCTTCACCGGCTGGGTCGAGTTCGCCGCCGCCTTCGCCGCGCTGACGCGGGACCTCACTCCACCCTCGTCCACCGCACCACCGGAGGAGCTTCCCCATGCAGGTTCCTGAGCGTTTCCGCCGCCGCCCCCAGCCCGCGACCGTGATCGCCGGCATCGCCCTCTTCGCCGCGACGACCGGCACCGCCACCGCGGCCAGCCAGCTGATCACCGGCAAGCAGATCAAGGACGGCTCGATCACCGCCAAGGACATCAAGAGAAGATCGCTCGGCACCGCGCAGCTGAGCCCGGCGGCGATCAGATCGCTGAGCGGCGCCAGAGGCGCGACGGGCGCGCAGGGCCCGGCCGGGGCCGCCGGCGCGGCCGGTGCGACAGGTCCCGCGGGCCCGCAGGGAGTCCCCGGTCCGCAGGGGCCGCAGGGCCCGACCGGGATCGTCAAGGCCTACACCGGCGCGAGAGCGCAGCTCAACCTGCCGGCCAACGCCTCGACGACCGTCGTCACGACGGCCGTGCCTGCGAGCGCCTACGTCGTCAACGCGAAGACGAGCTTCTTCTCGACCGGCACCGACTCGGTCTCCTGCCAGCTGTACGCCGGCGCGACCGAGCTCGACGAGTCGCGCTGGGAGCCGACCGCCGCGAACACGACCGCGACGCTCGCGCTCCAGGCCGTCGCCGACGCCTCGCTCGCGCAGCCGCTCAGACTGGTCTGCAGCACGGCCGGCGACACCGGCGCCGTCACCGACGCGAAGCTGACCGCGATCCCGGTCTCCGAGGTCGGCTGACCCGCGCAGCCGAACGCGGACGGTGGAGGGCGCCACGTGCCGGCGCCCCTCCGTCGTGCGGCGGAGCGAAGACCGGCGGGCGCCCCCAGCGCCCGCCGGCCCGTCCGTTCCGCTCCCCCTATCTGCGCACCTTGCGGTGGCCGGTGAAGCTGATCACCTGCTGGATGCCGCTCGGGCGGTTCGTGTAGCGGATCGTCGTCTGGATCAGGCCCGGGGCGAATCTGATCCGCTCTCTCGTCGCGTCGGAGGTCCACTGCGCCGGGTCCTCGGAGCCTCTCGCCGCCGCGAGCGCCGCGCCGGCCTCCTCGAACGCCGCCCAGATCGCCGCCTGGCAGGCCGCGCGGTCGCCTCTGCCGCAGAAGCGCGTCTTGAACGGCGTGCGGAATCTCGTCCCGGTCAGCGCGCGCAGGTCCTTGTCGAGGTAGCCGATGCGGCCGCCGCTGAAGCCGCTGGAGGGCGCGTTCGTTCTGCCCGTCAGCGACGTCAGCTGGGCGTTCAGCTCCGGGCCCAGGACCGGCTCCAGCACCTTGTCGGCGAGGCGCGGGTACAGCTCGTCGACGATCGCGGCGGCCGGGCCGGCGTCGATCAGGCCGTCGAGGTCGCGGTCGAGGCGGCTGGCGCCGGCGCCGCGCCATCTCAGCAGCAGGTCGAGCAGCTGGCCGGAGCGGGCGCTCGGCGGCTGCGAGCCGTCGAGCACGCCGCTGATCCCCGCCAGCAGCGAGCCCTGCACGCGCAGGTCCTGCGTCGCCGCCGCGTTCATCGCCGCGGTGACGGAGGCGAGGTCGTGCTTGTCGCGCTTCTTCAGCCCGGCCTCCAGCATCTGGTTGCGCTGCGTGGAGCCCTGCGCCCAGTTGTCGTCGGCCGACGGGAAGCCGGCGGCCGGCCGGTTGTTCCAGTTGACGAGCTGTCCCGACGACGGGTTGACGATCTGCGGATGGTCTCTCGCCGGCAGGAAGCCCTTCCACTCGAAGCGGCCGTCGCCGATCGTCGGCAGGCGCGGGTCGACGCGTCTGTCGCGCAGCGGCAGCAGGCCGGTCGAGTACATCGCGATGTCGCGGTCGTCGGCGTAGCCGACGTTGAAGGTGAACGGCGAGGTCGCGGCGGCGGCGAAGAACGATCTGACGCCGGTGACCTTCCCGTCGGTGAAGCGCTTGAAGGCGAGCTGCCACAGCACGTCCTTGCCGCGGCTGGAGCGGGCGAAGGAGATCGCGACCTTTCTGCCCTTCACCCTCGCGTAGCCGAGCACCGGGCCGTGGACGGTCGTGCGGTAGCGGACCGGGCCTCTGCCGGTGATCTCGCCGGCGTCGACGAAGCCCATCTTGCGGCATCTGCCCTTGAACAGGTACTTCGTCTCCGAGCCGCCGCAGAGCGTCTCGACGAACTGGTCGTTGGTGTCCGAGCCGGCCGACGTGAGCGACCATGCGAAGTCCTCGCCGCGGCCGATCAGCAGGTTGCCGGCGCCGCCCGGCATCGCCGCGCCGCGCGCCTGGATCCCCGGCGCTCTCAGGTCCATCTCCAGCGTCAGGCCCGGGTAGAAGTAGCCGATCTGCGGGCCGGCGACGAACAGCGGATGGCCGTTGGCCGATCTTCTGCCGGAGACGATCAGGAAGTTCGACATGTTTCTGTGCGCAGTCGTCGCGTTCGCCGTCGCGGCGAGCGCCGCCTGCGCCATCGAGCCGTTGTCGATCACGGCGCTGCCGGGCGCTCTGCTCGGCACCGCGCCGTACGGGAAGCGCTTGCCGATCGTCACCGAGGTGTCGTCGTCGACGCGCTCGGAGAGGTCGTCGAAGACCTGCCGGCCCTGGGTCGCGCCGAGCTTTCTCTGCAGCCCGTCGAGCATCATCGCCCGGCGCGTCTCGTCGCCGCCGCCCTGGCCGAAGATCTGCCCGGCGAGCGCGTTGATCGCGTAGACGTCGACACGGCCCCACGGTCTCTCGACCGAGCCGTCGTGCTTCAGGCGCGCGTTGATGCCCTTGACGTACTCGTCGATGTCGCGCAGCAGCGCGCGGCCCTCTCTGCCTCTCGCCTTCAGCGCCGCCGTCTGGGCGCGCTCGATGATGCGGTCGGCCTGCTCGGTCACTCTCACCGTCGTGAGGCTGGTGACGAGGCCGAAGGCGTTGACGCCCGGCGCGTCGAGCGCGGCGAAGCGGGCCGGGTAGCGGCCGAGGCTCATCAGCAGCGCGCGGTCGGTCGCCAGCACCCAGCCGGCGGCCCAGTCGAGGTCGAGCCGGTTGCGGCCGGTGATGTGCGGGACGTTGTATCTGTCGCGCACGATTCTCACGCCTCTGCGCGGGACTCTCTCCTCCGTGCAGGGACACTGGTCTCTCGTGCCGAACGTCTGCGGCTTGAAGAATCTCGTCAGGTCCGCGGAGGTGACCTGGTCGAACAGCGGCGTGAGCCCGTCGTACATCGCCGCCTGCTCCGTGGCCGCCGGCGGCGCGCCGGCGTTGCCCCACTGACCGGACGGGATGATGTTCAGCGCGGTGCCGGCGTAGTCCTTCGCGGCGGCGTTCGCGGACAGGGCGAGGAGCGCGGCGGCGCCGACGGCGGCGACGCCCGCGGGGAGACGACATCTCATGAACGCGACCGTAGCCGCGCCATGCAATGCACTTCCAATGACAGATCCATCTGTGTTTTCAAGCGGACACTCCCTCGTCTCGTCCGGCGTCCCTGGCGTGAAGGCTCTGACGCTGCTGCCGCCGCTCCTCAGTCCACTGCCCGGTGGCGCTGACGCTGCTGCCGCTTCGCGCCTCAGCCCACTGCCCGGTGGTTCTGACGCTGCTGCCGCTTCGCGCCTCAGCCCACCGTCCGCGGCAGCATCATGCGACCGCGCGGCGATTCTGAGCGAATCGGGATCAGCGGGATGCCGCGGCCGGCGGGCAGCGGCGCTCGCCCGTCGGCCGCCCGCCGTCCGCTCGTGCCGCGACGATCCGCTCGTGCGCACGCTCGGGATCGATCTTGCTTCGCAGGCCCGCGACACCGCCGTCTGTCATGCGACCTGGGGCGGCGGCGCGGTCGTGGTGGAGTTTCCTGCGCGCGGCGGGTTCGACGACGAGGCGCTGCTTCGTGCGATGGATGAGGCCGACTGGACCGGGATCGACGCGCCGTTCGGCTGGCCGGACGGGTTTCGCGCGGCGATCGGCGCGTGGGCCGAGGACGGGCGATGGCCGATGCCGTCTCCTGACGAGCGCGACGAGGCGGTCGACCGCCTGCGTTTCCGCCTGACCGACCGCGAGGTGCGCGACCGCGTGCCGGCGGCGGGCGGAAGACGGCTCGCGCCGCTGTCGGTCTCCGCCGATCGGATCGCCTTCTGCGCCTGGCGCGCCGCGTGGCTGCTGGCCGCGCACGCGAAGGCGAGCGGGCGACCGCTCGACCGCGTCGGCGTCCCCGGCGAGGCGCACGGCGTCGTCGAGGCCTATCCGGCCGGGGCGCTGGAGCTGTGGGGCGTCGAGCGCAGGGGCTACAAGGCCCGCGGGAGCGGAGCGCAGGACGCGGCGCACGCGAAGCGGCGGGAGATGCTCGCCGAGATCCGGAGAGCGCTCGGCGAGCACCTGCTGGAGATCGACGCCGACGCCTGCGTCGCCACCGATCATTCCTTCGACGCGTTCGTCTGCGCGCTGGTCGCCCGCGCCGCGGCGATCGGTCAGACGCGGATGCCGGCGGAGGAGCAGCGCGAGACCGCCGCGCGGGAGGGGTGGATCCACCTCCCGGCGACGGACTCGCCGGCGCGGCTGGCGACAGGCTGAGCCGCCGCCGGCCGCAGGCACGGCGCCGGGGGGGGGGCCGCCCGCCCCCCCCCCCCCCCCCCCCAC
>JAEXXR010000434.1 GCA_023405705.1 Actinomycetes bacterium | reverse complement strand
ACGACGAACTCGTCGCCGCCGAAGCGGGCGAGCAGGTCGCCGGGCCGCAGCGACCGCTCCCAGGCGCGCGCCAGGTCGCGCAGCAGGCGGTCGCCCGCGGCGTGGCCGTGCTCGTCGTTGACGCCCTTGAAGCCGTCGAGGTCGAGCAGCGCCAGCGCGAGCGGGTAGCCGGTCCGGCTCGCCAGCGCCAGCTCGCGGCCGGCGGCCTTGTTGAAGCCGTAGCGGTTGAGCACGCCGGTCAGCTGGTCGCGGTCGGCCTGGTTGCGCAGCCGCTCGCTCGTGGCGCCGAGCGCGATCGCGGCCGCCCACAGCGTGATCGCCATGATCACGAACTCGACGAAGGTGCCCGGCACGTCGGCGACCACGATCGCGACGCCGAGGCCGACGGTCATCCCGAGCACGTGCAGCCGCACCGCGCGGCGCTCGAAGAAGGTCGCGACGTAGACGGCGGTCCAGGCGAGCGACCAGGCCGTCATCATGATCCCGCCGTTGGTCGCCGACTGGCTGATCAGCAGGCAGGCCGAGAACGCGACGAAGGCGACGGAGGCGTGCAGCGCCCATCTCGGCGTCCGCTGACCGATCCAGAGCAGCGCAGCGGCCAGCGCGAAGCCGATCGGCGTCAGCACCCGTCCGAGCTCGACCGGGGCCTGGTCGGTGAGCGGGAACAGCACGCCGAGCAGGCAGCAGATCGAGGCGACGAGCACCAGCAGCGCCAGCACCGCGACCTCGGTCGGGACGGTGTGCCGCCATCCCAGCCAGCGAATTCGGTCCATCTGAGAGTTCAGTCGGCAGCGACGGGGTCGGGCTTGAGCCGATTCTGCCACGTCGTCCGCAGAAGAACGCGCGATCCGGCCCGCCGTCGTGCGGAGGCGCGCGCCGCCTCGGCGCGCGCCCGGGGTCCGGCGCTCAGCCGAAGCGGCCGCTGATGTACGCCTCGGTCGCCGGGCTGGCCGGCGTCGAGAAGATCGTCTGCGTCTCGTCGATCTCGACGAGGCGGCCGGGGTCGCCGCTTCTCTCGATGTTGAAGAAGGCGGTGTAGTCGCTCGCGCGCGCCGCCTGCTGCATGTTGTGCGTCACGATCACGATCGTGAAGCGGTTCTTCAGCTCCGCGATCAGGCTCTCGATCGCGACCGTGGCGATCGGGTCGAGCGCCGAGCAGGGCTCGTCCATCAGCAGCACGTCCGGCTCGACGGCCGTGGCGCGCGCGATGCAGAGGCGCTGCTGCTGGCCGCCGGAGAGGCTCGAGCCGGGCTTGTCGAGGCGGTCCTTGACCTCGTTCCAGAGGTGGGCGCCTCTCAGCGCGCTCTCGACGACGTCGTCGAGCTCGGCCTTCTTCATCTTGCGCCGGTTCAGTCTCAGGCCCGCCGCGACGTTGTCGTAGATCGACATCGTCGGGAACGGGTTCGGCTGCTGGAAGACCATGCCGATCTGGCGGCGGACCGAGACCGGGTCGGTGCCGCGGGCGTAGATGTCGCGCCCGTCGAGCTCGACCTTGCCGTCGACGTAGGCGCCTCTGACCAGCTCGTGCATGCGGTTCAGCGAGCGCAGGAAGGTCGACTTCCCGCAGCCGGAGGAGCCGATCAGCGCCGTCACCTTGTTCGGGCGCAGCGTCACCGAGACGCCGGAGACGGCGTGGAAGCTGCCGTAGTAGATGTCGAGGTCTCTGACCTCGATGCTCTTGGCCGGCGTCGCGGGGACGGCGGTCGCGGCCGGCGTCCCCTCTGCGGCCCCGCCCAGCGGCACCTGCAGCGGAGCGTCGGACGGGCTGCCCGCGGTGGGGGCGTCCGCTGAGGGCTGGGACATGTCTTCGGTTCCTTCCTGCTCGGTTGACATCGTGATCGCGCTCCTCAGCGCTGCTTGACCCCGAACCGGGCGGAGACCAGCCGGGCGACCAGGTTGAGCACCATCACGATCAGCAGCAGCGTCAGCGCCGCCGCCCATGCGCGTGCGATGTAGGGATCTCTCGGCACGCCGGGGTTGGCGTACTGGTTGTAGGCGAAGACCGCGAGGTTCTCCATCCGCCCGCCGAACGGGTTGGCGTTGACGGAGGTGACCGCGCCGGTCGTGATCAGCAGCGGCGCCGTCTCCCCCACGACCCGGGCGATCGCGAGCATGCAGCCAGTGACGATCCCGGCGAAGGCGGTCGGCAGCACGACCTTCACGATCGTCAGCCACTTCGGCACGCCGAGGCCGTAGGAGGCCTCCCGCAGGTGGTGCGGGACGACGCGCAGCATCTCCTCGGTCGAGCGCACGACGATCGGGATCATCAGCAGCGACAGCGCGACCGCGCCCATCACGCCGAGGCGCACGCCCGGACCGAAGATCAGCGCGAACAGCGCGTAGGCGAAGAGGCCGGCGACGATCGACGGGATGCCCGTCATGACGTCGACGAAGAAGGAGATCGCTCTGCCGAGCCGGCCGCCGCGGCCGTACTCGTGCAGGTAGATCGCCGTCATGACGCCGACCGGGATCGAGGCGAGCGAGGCGAGGCCGGTGATCACGAGCGTGCCGACGATCGCGTGCTGAACGCCGCCGCCGTTGCCGACGACGTTGCGCATCGACTCGCTGAAGAGCGTCGCGTCGAAGCGGTCCAGGCCCTTGGAGACGACCGTGTAGAGCAGCGAGACCAGCGGCGCGACGGCGAGCGCGAAGGCGCCCGTCACCGTCAGCGTGACCATCCGGTCGCGGGCGCGGCGCGAGCC
>JAEXXR010000428.1 GCA_023405705.1 Actinomycetes bacterium | reverse complement strand
CCGTGGAGCCGACCGGCACCTCGGCGCGCAGCTCGAAGCGGCCGCCGCCGCTGCGCTTCCAGCTCAGCGCGACCTCGCCCTGCGGCGTCGCCGTCGCGGCGTGGACGCGGCCGACCTCGCCGACCGGGCCGGGCGACAGCAGCACCTTGCGGTAGCCGGGCTCGAGCGGCCGGATGCCGGCGACCCGCTCGATCAGCCACTGGTCGATCGTCCCCTGCACGAAGGTGTGGTCGTAGGAGCGGACGGTCGGCTCCCAGCCCTCCCACCACGTCGTCGAGCCCTGGTCGACGATGAAGCGGAAGCTCGGGTAGGTCGGCTGGGTCACCAGCTTGTAGACCAGCTCGCCGTGGCCGCGCCGCGTCAGCTCGTTCAGCAGCTCGCGCGTGCCGAGCGCGCCCGTGTCGAGGTGGTCGCCCTTGGCGGCGATCTCTCGCAGCAGCCGCGCCTCGACCGCCTGCTCCGCGTCGGCCGGCACGAGCCCGAAGGCGAGCGCCAGCAGGTTGGAGGTCTGGCGATAGCCGGGGTCGCTGACGGTCACGTAGGCGTCGCGCGCTCTGTTCAGGAACGCTCTGTTGAACGCCGCTCTGATGCGGGCGGCGGCCGCCTCGTATCTGACTGCGTCGTCGGCGCGGCCGAGCGCTCGCGCGATCTGCGCGAACTGAGCGACGTTGCGGAAGGCGTACGCGGTCCCGGCCAGCGCCGGGTCCTCGGGGCTGTTGCCGCTCCCGTATCTCGGCGCCAGGTAGTCGTTCAGGAACGACGGGTGGACGCCGTCGGGCCGGGCGCGCGTCAGCTCGTGCTCGACGTAGCGCTTCATCGCGTCGTAGTGCTTCACGAGCAGGTCGCGGTCGCCGTAGCGCTCGTACAGGATCCACGGCACGTGGATGAACGCGGCGTTCCACGGCGGCGCCTGGCCGTAGGGCCCGAGGCCCCAGCCGTTGTCGGGCGCGATGCCGGGCAGGTTGCCCTGCGGCCCCTGGCTGTCGGCGATGTCGTCGACCCACTTCGGCAGCAGGCGGCGCATGTCGTACTCGAGCTGCAGCGTCTCCGCCATCAGCATCGCGTCGCCGGTCCAGCCGTTCTTCTCGTACATCGGGGTGTCGGTCGGGATGCCGTGGTAGTTGTTGACCACGGTCGTGCGCGTGATCTCGCGCATGCGGTCCAGCAGCGGGTCGTCGGAGTCGAACGCGCCGACGCTGGTGAGGTCGGTGTGGACGACGCGGCCGTCGAGGTCGGCGACCGTCGGCGGCTGCGCGCCGGGCCAGGCGTCGAGCTGGACGTAGCGGAAGCCCTTGTAGCTGTAGCGCGGCTCCCACGTCTCCCCGCTCGGGTCGCCGTCGAGCGTGTAGCGGTCGACCTGCGACTCGCCGCTGACGAAGCCGGACTCGTGCTGGACGGTGCCGTCGCCCTTCAGCTTCTCGCCGTAGCGCAGCGTGATCGTTCTGCCGGCCTCGCCGCTGACGCGGATCCGCGCCCAGCCGGCCATCACGCGCGGCAGCTCGAAGACGTAGGTGCCGGCCTTCGGGTTGGTGACCCTGACCGGCGTGAGCGTGTCGGCGACGACGATCGGCTCGATCGCCTGCGGCTCGACCCTGCCGGCCGGCGCTCTCACCTCGGCCGCTCTCTGCCAGTCCGCCGCGTCGAAGCCGGGCCGGTCCCAGCCGGGCAGGTCGGCGCGCGCGTCGAAGTGCTCGCCCGCGTAGAGCGAGTCGGTGCGGGTCGGGCCGTCGTGGCTCTGCCAGGAGCGGTCGGTCGCGATCGTCTCGACGCGCCCGTCGGGCCAGGTCAGCTCCAGCTGCGCGCGGACGCGCGGCTCGGTCGTCCACGGCGCTCTGTCCCAGTTCCAGGCGTTGCCCTGGCGCATGCCGAAGAAGCCGCGCCCGAGCCGCGCGCCGAGCACGTTCTCGCCTCTGCGCAGCAGCCTCGTGACGTCGTGCGTGACGGCGAAGACGCGTCTGTCGTAGCGCGTGAAGGCCGGGTCGAGCACCGCGTCGGTGACCCGCTGCCCGTTGAGCGTCACGTCGGCGTACGCGACGCCGGAGGAGTAGAGGCGGGCGCGGACCGGGAGCCGGCCGTGGTCGCCGCCGCGGGTCGCGCTCGCGGCGCGGCCGCCTCTGCCGGCGCTCACCGCGGTCGCTCGTCCGCCGCCGAGCGTGAAGCTGCGGCGCAGCAGCGGCTCGGGGCGGGCTCTCACCTGCGGGCGGACCTCGCCCCACGGCGCGCCGCCCCAGGCGACGAGCACGCGGGCCGCTCTCCAGCTCGCGTCGTCGAAGCCGGCTCTCGTCCAGGCGTCGCCCCCGGCCGGCGCGGTCGCGGTGATCCTCCACGCTCCGTCGGAGTCGACGACGGTCCGCTGTCCGTCGGCGGTCTCGACCACGAGGCGCGCGAACATGCCGGCCGGGCTCGGTCTGCCGTTGGTCGCTCTCACCGCGATCGCGTTCGCCGCGCCGGCTCTCAGCAGCGCCGTGACGTCGGCGAGCTGCGGGTTGCGCCAGCTCTCCTTGCCGGGGTCGGGATCGGTCGAGGAGACCTCGCTGCCGTTGACCCAGGCGGTGAAGCCGTCGTCGGCGTCGACGACGAGCTGCGCGCGGGCGATCTGCGCCCCCGCGGGAAGCGTGACCTCGCGGCGGAACCAGCGGCTGCCGGCCGGCGCCTGGTTGAGCGGGTCGCCGGCGTCCTCCCAGATCCAGCTGGTGCCTCTCAGGTCGAAGGCGGTCGCGGAGTCGTCGGCGCCGGGCGCGCCGATCCAGCTCCCGCGCCAGTCGGCCTCGGCCAGCAGCCCGGTCTCGAAGCTCGCGGTGCGGCTCCACGGCCCGCGCCGCCCGCGCTCGTCGAGCGCCTGCACCCGCCAGCGGTAGGC
>JAEXXR010000423.1 GCA_023405705.1 Actinomycetes bacterium | reverse complement strand
GTCGTCGAGCTCCGCCATCTGCTGGGAGCCGTCGGCGTGCAGGACCGACAGCAGGTCGAGCGGGCGCAGGCCCAGCTCCGCGAGCGTCACCGTCGTCTCGCCGGCGACGGCGTCTGGGTCGGCGGCGCGTGGGTCGCTCCAGCTGACGTGGACGGCGACGCCGGCGAGGTCGGGCAGGACGGTCTCCAGCCAGCGGTCGAGCCGCGGCTCGGCGGCGGCGCGTGGGGTCGCGTCGGCGGCCGGCGCGGCGTCGGGGTCGAGCTGGAGCGCGAGCCGGTGGGTCAGCGCGACGCCCGGGCGCGGCGTGCGCACGACCTCGGGGTCGGGCGGCCAGCCGCCGGTCGAGACGGTGTCGAGGGCGGCGGCGGAGCGGTCGTAGCGGGCCTGCGTCGCCTGGTGGACCGACTCGGCCAGCAGCAGGTCGCCGACGGCGTCGTTGACGTCGCGCAGCCGCTGCACCTCGGCCTCGATCGCGGCCCGCTCGGCGGCGGTCGCGTCTGCAGGCAGCAGGTCGGCTCTGCCGAACGGGTATCTGTCGAGGCCGGCGCCCGACTCGACGTGCTCGACGATCCGCAGCCCGTCCGCGACGTTGCGCGCGGCGGCCGCTCTGACCCCGTCGGCGACTCTCGTCGCTCTGATCTTCTGCGCGACGAGCGGGAAGGCGGTCCGCAGCGGCAGGATGAAGCGGTCCAGCTCCAACCCCGGGTGGCCGTCGTGGAGGCCGCGCTCGAGCCGGTAGCCGAGCAGCGCGCCCATTCTCTGCCCGTTGCGGATCCCGTCGAGCGTCGACAGCGCCAGCCGCACGCGCTCGGAGGAGAGGTTGACCTGGAGCGGCTCGGGGTTGCCGTCAGCGGCGTTGGAGAGGTAGCCGGCGCGCAGCACCGCCGCCGTCACCGCCTGATCGGTGGAGGGCGCGTGGATGAAGCCGCCGTTGGCCGGGTCGCGCTCCAGCACGGGGTCGCCGGCCGCCTGGAACAGCCGCTCCAGCTCGCCGCCGAGCGGCTCGACCGGCGTCCGCTGCGCCTCGGAGCGGCGCACGTCGAGCAGCCAGCCGAAGGCGCCGACGTGGACGCCGCGCGGCTTCTGCTCGCGCAGCTCCTCCAGCCGATGTGCGAGCCAGCCGGTGCGCCACGCGTCGAAGCGGTAGGTGCAGGTGTCGACGTGCTCGGCCAGCAGCCGCTCCAGCCGCGCGGTCGGCAGGTCGGCGAGCCGCTTGACCGCCTCGATCTGCGCGGTCAGCTGCGCCGCCTCGTCGCCGCCCCAGAGGCGCTTGGCGACCGCCTCGGCGACGGTCAGGCCCGGCTCGCCGGTGATCGCGTCGTCCTGCTTGAACAGCGGCGCCCAGCGGCTCTCGCTGTCGCCGGAGGCGGCGACGTGGAGGAACGGCGGCTCGCGCCGCAGCGCCTTCACCTGCGCGGCCGGCACGTTCGCCGCTCTGTGCAGCCGCACGCCGGCGTCGGCGTAGCCGAGCAGCAGCGCGTGGCGCAGCAGCAGGTAGAGCAGGACGTCCGGCGGCCGCCCGTCGAGGAAGCCCTGCTGCCGGCGGAGCTCCTCCAGCCCGCTGCTGGCCGCGCCGGCCAGCCACGTCAGGTAGTTGGCGCCGTCGTCGGTCCAGCCGCGGACCGGGTCGGCCTCCGACAGCGGCCGGTCGTCGACGATCGCGCCGAGCAGTCTCCCCTGTCTGCCGAGGAAGTACTTGTCGACGATCGCCGGCCGCCGCTTCTCGCCGTCGCCGAGCCGCATCAGCAGGTCGAGCGCCGGCTGGTCGAGCGCCGCTCTCAGCAGCGCGGTCAGCAGCAGCTGCCAGAGGCCGAACAGCCCGGCGAGGTTGAAGAGGTGAGCGAGGCTCTGCGCGTAGCGGTAGTGGAACTCGGCCGAGGCGGGATGGAGGCCGAGCACCTCCAGCAGCGCCGCCTCGACGTCGGCGCCGGGCGTCCCGAGCGAGACGACCTCCTGCGACATCTTCCCCCAGTCGTCGTCGGCGAGGTGGAGGAGGCGGTGGAGCTGCGGCAGGAACTTCTCGCGCTCCTCCTTGCCGTCGCCGTCCGCCGCGCCGGCGCGCTTCTTCGTGCGGTCGAAGGCGATCGCCGGGACGATCCCGTACGGCTGCTGGCCGATGCGGATCGGCGGCAGCGGGCCGCGGCCGCTGACGTGGGAGGTGAAGAACCAGCGCGCCTGGTCGACCGTCTCCTCGCCGATCAGCGGCTCCATCATCGTGTCGAGGAAGTAGCCGAGCGTCGCCGGCCACAGCGCGCGGTTCATCAGCCGCGCCTCGGCCTGGTCTGAGCCGTCGGCGCCCGCGACGCCTCTCAGCAGCCTCGGGTCGATCCCGAGCCCGTCGGCGAGCCAGCGGCCGTCGGGCCGCGCCAGCGCCTCCGGGGGCGGGTCGGCCGCCTCGCCGAGGTCGATCGCGTCGCGCAGCCGGTCGAACGCCGCGTCGGCCTCCTCGGCCTTCGTCCAGCCGGCGGCGTCGTCCTCGGTGTTGTTGGTCGGCGTCCCCTGCGCGATCAGCTCGAGGCCGCTGCGGCCGTCGCGGTGGTGGGCGAGCAGCTCCTCCAGGTGCTTGCGGCCGCCCTCCTTCGGGTCGTCCTCGAGCCGCACGCCGACGACGGTGACGCGGTCGGCGCCGTGGAGCCACTGGTCGGCGGTGAGCGGGATCTTGAAGCCCATCCCGACCTTGACGGCGCGCTCGAAGTCGACCGTCCAGCGCAGCGCGTCGGAGACCTCCAGCTCGCCGGTCTCCGGGATCGGTCTGAGGTCCGGGTTCTCCTCCGCCGCGCTCGGGTCGGGCCCGACCTGCAGCGGCAGCTCGATCGGCTCGCCGAGCTGCTCGACGCGGCCGCCGGCCGTCTCGACGACGCACAGCAGCCGCTCCGGCAGCAGCTTCACGACCGGCGGGCTGCTCCACGACTGCGCCGGCGCGTCCCCGGCCGCGGGCAGCAGCAGCGGCACGACCAGCAGCGACGTGTCGGCCGGCGGCTTCTCGCCCGGCGGCGGGTCGTTGAAGCCGAGCGGCCGGCTGACGCCCCACAGCAGCCGCGGCCGCTCCTCGTCGCCGAGCTTGTCGGCGAGCAGCTTGACGGCGCGCTCCTCCGCGCCGCCGTCGGCGCCCTCGCGCCACGCCTGCTCCCACAGCTGCACGAGCAGCTCGGCCTCCTCGTGCGTCCAGCCGTCCTCGATCGGGATCGCGAGCACGAGCGTCTCCGGCGGCGGCGCCGGGTCGGGC
>JAEXXR010000418.1 GCA_023405705.1 Actinomycetes bacterium | reverse complement strand
ACGCCGTGCTGCCCGACTGGACCGTGACGCCGCGGACCGCGGCCCACGTCGCGGGCGGCGCGGAGGCGGCCGAGGCGTGGCCGGACAACCCGCTGGGGCGGCTCGGCCGGGCGGAGGACCCGGCGGCCGCGGCGCTGTTCCTGTTGTCGCCGGCGGCGAGCTACGTCAACGGCGTGTCGTTGGTGGTCGACGGGGGAGCGCGGCTGCGCTCGCTCGCCTGGCTGCGGATGCGGGAGGGATGAGATGGACCTGGAGCTGAGCGGCGCCGGCGGCGCGCTGCGCGACGAGGCGGTCGCGTGGCTGGAGGGGTGGCTGGCCGACCCGGCGAACCGCACCGACGACCCGCGGCTCGACATCGAGTGGCGTTCGCGCTATCAGCGCGACGCCTACGACGCCGGCTGGCTGGTGCCGTCGTGGCCGGCGGGGGAGGGCGGCCACGACGCCGGCCCCGAGGCGGAGCTGTGGATCAAGCTCGACTTCGCGCGGCGGCGCGCGCCGAAGCTGCCGAACGTGCAGGGGCCGGGCGTGGTCGCGCACGCGCTCAACACCTTCGGCAGCGAGGAGCAGCGCGCGCACGTGCGCGCGGTCTCGCGCGGCGACGTCTGGTGGTGCCTGGGGATGTCGGAGCCCGACGCCGGCTCGGACCTGGCCTCGATGCGCTCGCGCGCCAGACGGGTCGACGGCGGCTTCGCGATCGACGGCCAGAAGGTCTGGACCTCCCACGCGCGCGGCTCGTCGCACTGCCTGCTGTTCGCGCGGACCAGCTCCGAGGGACCGCCGCATCGCGGCATCTCGGCGTTCGTCGTGCCGATGGAGACGCCCGGGATCACGGTCGCCCCGATCGAGAAGATCGGCGCCCAGGACGAGGAGTTCTGCGAGGTCTTCTTCGACGACGTGCGCGTGCCCGAGAGCGCGCTGCTCGGGCCCGAGCACCAGGGCTGGAAGGTCGCGATGGAGTCGCTCGGTCACGAGCGCGACATGATCTGGATCATGAACCTCGTCGAGATCGAGGAGGCCAACGCGCTCACGCGCGACGCCCTTCGATCCCGTCCGCGGCCGGAGCTGGAGCTGGAGTACGCGGCGGTCCGCTGCGACGCCGAGGCGATCTGGCTGACGGGGCTGCGCGGCCTCGCCAGCCGGCTCGCCGGCCGGCCCGACCGGGAGACGCCGTTGCTGAAGCTGTTCTCGACGGAGACGGCGCAGCGAGCCTTCCTGCTCGCGCGCCGCGCCGCCGGCCTCGCGGCGCCCGAGCGCGTCTCGCACGAGCTGCTGCTCGGCGAGATCGAGGCGCTTGGCGCGACCCTCTACGGCGGCACCTCCGAGATCCAGCGCAACATCGTCGGCGAACGGATCCTCGGCCTGCCGCGCTAGGCGGCCGAGCCGGCCTCCGCGCCACCGCAGCCGCTCGGCGGCCCGCCGCCGGCGGGTGGGCGGGGCACTTGCACATTAATCCTACATATGATTATATAACTCACAATGGATTTCTCGTTTGGGGACAGAGCAGAGGGCCTCCGGTCGCGCCTGCGCGAGCTGATCGCCGAGCACCTCCCGGCCGACTTCCTCTCGCCGTTTACCGACGACCCGGAGGACTTCGCGCTGACCGAGCGCTTCTGCCGGGTCCTGGGCGACGAGCAGCTGCTCGCGCTCGCCTGGCCGCAGGAGCACGGCGGAGGCGGGGGCGACGTCTGGGAGCAGACGGTGGTGCGCGAGGAGATGTGGGCCCATTACGAGCCGCGCGGTCCGCAGTACATGGGGCTCAACTGGGTCGGGCCGGCGCTGATGCGCTTCGGCACGCCCGAGCAGCAGGAGCGCTACCTGCCGCGGATCGCGAGGGGCGAGATCGTCTGGTGCCAGGGCTTCAGCGAGCCCGACGCCGGCTCCGACCTCGCGGGGCTGAAGACGCAGGCGCTGCCCGACGGATCCGGCTGGCGCGCCAACGGCCAGAAGATCTGGACCTCCTACGCGCAGATGGCCGAGGTCTGCATCCTGCTCGCGCGCACAGGCCGTGAGAGCCGCCGTCAGCAGGGGCTGACGCTGTTCCTGCTGCCGATGGACCGGCCCGGGATCGAGGTGCGGCCGATCGACTCGCTGCTCGGCGCCCACCACGTCAACGAGCTCTTCCTGACCGACGTCGAACTGGAGCCGGGAGACGTGCTCGGCGAGGTCGACCAGGGCTGGCGGATCGTGCGCGAGATGCTCGCCTACGAGCGCGTCGGGATCGCTCGCTACGCCCGCTGCGACCGCCTGCTGGGCCGCCACCGGGAGGCGCTGGCCGACGGCTGGGAGCAGCTGCCGCGGGCGCTGCGCGCCCGCTACGTGCGCGCGCTCGTGCACGCGCGCGTCGCCCGGCTGCTCGCCTATCAGGTGATCGACGAGCAGTCGCGCGCCGTCGTCGACGACGCCGACACGGCCGCTGCGCGGCTGGCGACGACGCGGCTGGACCAGGAGGTCGCCGAGGTCTTGATGGAGGGCGCCGGCGCGGGGGCGCTGGCGCCGACCGGCCACCCCGGCGCGCCGTTGCACGGCGCCGTCGAGGACCACTACCGCTACGCCTTCGCCTCGACCGTCGCCTCCGGCACCTCCGAGGTGATGTCGATCCTGATGGCGCGGGCGATCTTCGGAGGAGACGATGGATCCGCAACTGCCGGCTGAGGTCGGGGAGTTCGGTCGCGCGGCGACCGAGATGGTGCGCCGCCGCGGCGGCTTCGCGTTGGCGCGCGAGGCGCAGACCGGGCCGGCGAGCGACCGCGACCCGCGCGACGCCGCGGCCGAGCTGCTGGCGTCGATCGACGCCGACGAGATCGACCCGCGCGCGACCGTCGAGGAGGCGCTCGCGGCGGCCGAGCTGTGTCGCGCCGCGGGTTCGGTGGCGCTGCCGGGGCCGATCGCGCAACGGCTCTGCCGCCGTGACGGCGAGCTGTTCGCGGTCGTCGCCGACCTGGAGGCGCCGGTCGTCGCGGACCACGCCGACCGGCTCACCGCCGTCGTCGCACTCGACGGTCGCCGCGCGCGGATCGAATCGCACGCCCCGCTCGGCGGGAAGCTGTCGGGCTACGCCGCCGAGCTGGCGGTGAGCGAGAGCGGCGAGACGGCGCCGGCGGCCGACGTCGCGCTGTGGCTCGACCTGCAGGCCGCCTACGTCGTCGGGGCCCTGGAGACGGCGGTCGCGCTGACCGTCGAGCACACGACGACGCGGAGGCAGTTCGGCCGCGCGCTCAGCTCCTTCCAGGCGCTGCGCTTCCAGGTCGTCGAGGCGTCGCTCGCCTGCCGCGGCGCGCTGCAGCTGCTGCGCTTCACGCTCTGGCGGCTGCACGAGGCGCCGGCTGACGCGCTGGCGGACGCGCTCGGGCTGCGCCTGCAGATGCAGGAGGCGGCCAAGCGCGTGCTCGCGATCGCGCACCAGCTGCACGGCGCGATGGGCTTCGCCAACGAGCACGACCTGCCGTTCGTCACGCGCGGCGTCCAGACCGCGATGCGGCTGCCGCTCGACTACGAGGCGACGACCGACGCGCTGCTGCGGCACGTCGACCGCGACGGCTTCGAGACGCTCTACGGGCGCTTCACGCCGGGCGTCGGCGCCGCCGCCCCGGCCTCCGCGATGTGAGGCCGGGGCGGGCGCGTCGCCTACGTGGCGGCGCGCGCCCCGGCGATCTGCGCCAGCCGGCCGCCGATCAGCTGCTCGGCCTCGGCGACGATCCGCGTCACCAGCTCGCCGGCCGCCGGGATGTCGCCGATCAGCCCCTGCGCCTGGCCGGCCCACCAGATCCCGTGCTCGGGATCTCCGCTCTCGTAGACCTGCGCGCCGCGTCTGCCGGCGACGAGCTCCCGCACCTGCTCGAAGGCGGCGCCGTCCGCCAGCCGCCGCACGACCTCGTCGGAGACGCTGTTCTTCGCGACCCGCGCGGTGTTCGACAGCGAGCGGAAGATCAGGTTGGTCGCGCGCTCGTCGTTGGCGACGATCTGCTCCTTGACCCGCCGATGGATCGGCGACTCCCGCGTGCACATGAAGCGCGTGCCCATGTTGGCGCCGTCGGCGCCGAGCGCCAGCGCCGCGACGAGGCCGCGCGCGTCGGCGATCCCGCCGGAGGCGATCGCCGGGATCGTCAGGCGGGCGGTCGCGGCGGCGATCAGGATCAGACCCGGGACGTCGTCCTCCCCGGGGTGGCCGGCGCACTCGAAGCCGTCGATCGAGACCGCGTCGACGCCCAGCTCCTGCGCCTTCAGCGCGTGGCGGACGGAGGTCGCCTTGTGGATGACCTTGACCCCGGCGGGCTTGAAGTCGGCGAGGTGCTCGGCCGGGTTCGAGCCGGCCGTCTCGACGACCGTGATCCCGGCCTCGACGATCGCCTGGCGGTACTCCGCGTAGGGCGGCGGCGAGATCGTCGGCAGGATCGTCAGGTTGACGGCGAACGGCCGGTCGGTCAGCTCGCGCGTGCGGGCGATCTCGGCCGTCAGAGCCTCCGGCGTCGGCTGCGTCAGCGCGGTCAGCGTGCCGAGCGCGCCGGCGTTCGCGACGGCGGCGACCAGCTCGGCTCTGCCGACCCACTGCATCCCGCCCTGCATCAGCGGGTGGTCGATGCCGAGCAGCTCGGTGAAGCGGGTTCTCATGAGGCTCCTGTCGGTGCGTGGTCGTGGCCGGCGAGGTCGGTGAAGCGCGGCGCCGGCGCCGGTTGGCGGACGCCGTCGACCGTCCGCAGCAGCCCGCGGGCCGCGTTGTGCGGGTCCTCGGCGGCCTCCTGGAGCGACAGCACCGGCGCGACGCAGGCGTCGGAGCCGTCGAAGCGCGCCTGCCACTGCGCGCGGGTCGCGCCGGCGAAGACGGTCGTGAGGCGCGCGCGGATCGCCGGCCAGTGCGCGCGGTCGAGGTGGTCGACGGCGCAGGCGGGGTCGTCGGCGAGCCCGAGCCGCTCGATCAGCTCCGCGTAGAAGCGCGGCTCGAGCGCGCCGACGGCGACGAAGCGGCCGTCGGCGCAGCGGTAGGCGTCGTAGAACGGCGCGCCGCCGTCCAGCAGGTTGACGCCGCGCTCGTCGTCCCACTCGCCGCGGGCGATCATGCCGTGGACCATCCCGGCGAGCAGGCCGGCGCCGTCGACGATCGCGGCGTCGACGACGCGGCCGCGCCCGCTGCGCTGCGCGTCGAGCAGCGCCGAGACGAGACCGAAGGCGAGCAGCATCCCGCCGCCGCCGAAGTCGCCGAGCAGGTTGAGCGGCGGGACCGGCGGCTCGCCGGCGCGGCCGATCGCGTGCAGCACGCCGGTCGTCGCGAGGTAGGTGATGTCATGGCCGGCGGTGCGGGCGCGCGGGCCGTCCTGGCCCCAGCCGGTCATGCGGCCGTAGAC